>CAWVZX010000013.1:0-16061 GCA_963934755.1 uncultured Arcobacteraceae bacterium
AAAAGAAACAAAAATCAGATGTTCTGTTGAATCAACTGGTGGTTCTGTTTATAATATTAACACAATAAAAAATGGTGAGCTAGATTTCGGTATTGCACAAAGTGATACAGTATATCAAGCCGTAGAAGGTGTTGGTAAATTTAAAGATAACAAAATTGGAAAATTAAAATCTGTAATGGCTATATATCCAGAGTTATTAGCTCTAGTTACTAGAAAAGATGCAAATATTAATTCTATTATGGATGTTAAGGGTAAAAGAATTAATCTTGGTAATCCAGGTTCAGGAAATGAAGCAACAGCAATGGCTTTATTTGCAGCAAATAATATCAAAAAATCAGATTTAAAATTTGCGGGTGCTTTAAAAGCTGCAGAAATGCCAGATGCTTTAAGAGATGATAAAATAGATGGTTATTTTTATATGATTGGTCATCCAAATGCAAATCTAAAAGATGCAACAAATTCAGTTGATACAAAAATTGTTGCATTAGAAGGAAAAGCAATTGATGGAATGATTAATAAATACCCTTATTTTGCAAAAGCTAAAATTGTTAAAGGTTTATACAAAGGTGTTAATAGCGATGTTAATACATTTGGTGTAAAAGCTGTTTTAGTAAGTAGTACTGATGTAAGCGAAAAAGCTGTTTATACTGTTGTAAAAGCTGTTTTAGAAAATTTTGAAGAATTCAAAAGACTACACCCAGCATACAATAATATTACAAAAGAGTCGTTATTAGATGGTTTATCAGCTCCTTTACATGAAGGTGCTAAAAAATACTTCAAAGAAGCGGGATTATTATAATCTTTATTTTACGAATATTAAATTTTCAAGGGTAAATATCCCTTGAAAAAAATAATTTTCATAGATCATCTAAATACATTTAGATGATCTATGAAAAACTACATTAGATAATCAGAAAGGATTTTAATGTCACTTTATGAAGAAAAACCTCATAAAATTAGTGAACTAGAAGAAGAACAAGCAGTTGAAAGTCAAGTAATTTTAAATGAACTAGAAGGTCAAAGAGTTTTTGGAAGAGAACACTATGAATTCTGGTTAATATCAACTATTGCTTTAGCATGGTCATTATTTCAATTATATATTGTTGTAGAACCTATTAATTCAACAATAACAAGATCAATTCACTTATCTTTTGGTGTATTGCTAGCCTTTTTAATTTATCCAATGTTTAAAAAAACTTACTTTTTACAAAAAATTAGATGGTTTGGATATACAATTGCTACATTAGGGGTTATGTGTACAGGATATATTGCATTTTTTTATGAAGAAATTTCTTTACGACCTGGAGATTATACAGCTACAGATCTTTTTATTGCGCTAGTAGCAATGGTTATATTACTAGAAGCTGGACGACGAGTATTAGGATTGGCATTAAGTACTATTGCTATTTTATTTTTAGCATATGATTTTCTAGGTCCTTTTATGCCTGAACTTATTATGCATAAGGGTGCTAGTTTAAATAAATTAGCAGGACATATGTTTTTAACGACTGAAGGAATCTTTGGTGTACCCTTAGGAGTATCAGCTGGATTTGTATTTTTGTTCGTTCTTTTTGGTTCATTGTTAGATAAAGCAGGTGCTGGAAAATATTTTATCGACTTAGCATTTGCAATGCTTGGAAAGTACAGAGGAGGTCCAGCAAAAGCTTCTGTTGTTGCTTCTGGATTTACAGGTATTATTTCAGGTTCTTCGATTGCAAATACTGTTACAACAGGTACATTTACAATTCCCCTTATGAAAAAATCTGGATTTAGACCAGAACAAGCTGGGGCTGTTGAAGTTGCAGCTTCAACTAATGGTCAGTTAATGCCACCAGTAATGGGAGCTGCTGCCTTTATTATTGCAGAGTTCTTAGGTATGGCATATACAGATGTAATTGTTGCTGCCTTTATTCCGGCATTTGTTTCCTATTTTGCTTTGTTTTATATAGTGCATTTAGAAGCCTTAAAACTTGGTTTAAAACCAATGAATAAAGAAGATATACCTCCCAAATGGAAAACATTTGTAACTGGTATGCATTATTTAATACCAATATTCTTTTTGATGTATACACTTATGGTGTTAAGAGAAAGTGCTGCGAGTGCTGCTTTTAATGCGATAATGTTAATGATGGCACTGATGGTTGTACAACATCCATTTAGAGCATTTTTGGCTAAAGAAAAAATCACAAGAGACATTTTATTAAGTGGGTTTGTTGATATTTTAGCAGGAATGATAAGTGGAGCTAAAAATATGATACCAATTGCAATTGCAACTGCATTAGCAGGTATCGTAGTTGGTTCTATTACTTTAACTGGCTTAGGACAAGTTTTAGTTGAAGTTATTGAAACTGTTTCAGATGGAAATATTTTTATAATCTTAGGTTTGGCTGCTGTCGTATCTTTAGTATTAGGAATGGGCTTACCAACAACAGCAAATTATATTGTAATGGCCTCGTTAACTGCACCTGTTATATTAATACTTGCAGCTGATAATGGATATTTAATTCCTGCAATTGCAGCTCATTTATTTGTATTTTATTTTGGTATTTTAGCAGATGATACACCCCCAGTTGGACTCGCAGCCTACGCTGCAGCTGGTATTGCTAAAGCTGACCCTATTAAAACAGGTATTCAAGGATTTAAATACGATATAAGAACGGCTATTTTGCCATTTATGTTCTTTTTTAATCCAGAATTGCTCTTAATCTCTGGAGTTGATCCTTTAAATCCTGCTGACCCACAAGGTTGGATTTGGATTACAAATCCCTTGGAAATTTTAGTTATTTTCACTACAGCATTTATAGGTATGATTGCTTTTGCATGTTCTACGCAAGGGTATTTTATCACTAGAACGAATCTAGCTGAGAGATTCATATTTTTAACAATAATACCTTTTATGTTTTTACCAAAGATTATGGAAGATTATTTAGGATTATCAAGTCATCATTTATCTTATTTGATAGGAATAACTATATTTGTAGCATTATACTTTATTCAAAAAGCTAAAGTTAGAGCTTCTCTAGTTTACAGTACAAATTAAACTATTAAATAAAAAAGTAAAAAGGAGTATCCTTTTTACTTTTTTTATATATCATTAGAAAAAAACTATTATTAAAACCACAATAGCAATTTCAAGCATAAATCTCGATACTAAAAGTAAATTCATTGTTTCTAAATACAATCCAGAACTACCTAAACTTAAAAAAAGTATTAATGCAATTAAACTAGGCTTCTTTCTAGCTATTTTATATACAAAATAATCTAAAAATCGAACTATAAATGATATTGCTAAGGATAATATTGTAAATTATATAGAAGTAAAAACTTTATTCAATGAATAAAGTTTTTATTGTATTATATCTATTCTTGTAACAATACAATCAAATATGGTTTATTATATTTATTATATTTATTTCTTTTTATCTTTTAAGTTTAGATAGTATTTTATTTCAGCTTCATTTAAAATTTTAATCGTATTTGTACTTCCTGGCATCCCAACTGGGTAACCAACTGTCGCAACATAAGGACCTTTTTTATCTAGTAATCCTTTTTTAGCTAATGCTTTTAGCATTTTTTGAAACATTTTAGCAGCATGAGCTTCTTTTATAGTACCAACAGGAACTATTCCCCAACCAATATTTAAAGTATTGAGTACTTCTTTCTCATGTGCAAAAGTTAAAATAGGAGTTTTTGGTCTATATCTTGACATTCTTATCGCGCTTTGTCCAGAACTTGTAAGCGCTAAAATACCTTTTGCATTTATATCATCTGCAAGTCTTGTGGCAGTTGCTTGTATAACATCAAAATAGTCTAAATAATTCATATCATATTGTTTAACATGATCATAAATTTCTTCAACACTAGTGATTATATTACTCATACTCTCAACTACATTTCTAGGGTTTTCACCTATTGCACTCTCTTCGCTAAGCATAACTGCGTCTGTTCCATCTAAAACAGCATTTGCAACATCGGAAATCTCAGCTCTTGTTGCTCTTTCATTATTTGTCATAGACAACAACATTTGTGTTGCAGTGATAACTGGTTTTGAAGCTAAATTTGCTTTTTTGATAAGTTTTTTCTGAATCGTTGGAACATCATAATAAGGTACTTCGATACCCAAATCACCTCGAGCTACCATTATACCATCAGAATGTTCGATTATCTCATCAATATTTTCTACAGCATCAAACTTTTCAATTTTTGCAATAATTTTACCGTGATAACCATCTAATAATGATCTAGCTTGTATCATATCTTTTGCATTTTGTACAAAAGAAATAGCAAAATAATCAACTTTATTTTCAACGCCCCATTTAATATCTATTTCATCTTTTTTAGTGATTACATTAATATCTATCTTCGTATTTGGAAAGTTAATACCTTTTCTAGAACCTAAAGTACCATGATTTTCAATACGAGCTATAACTTCTTTCCCAGTTTTAATAACCTTTGCTCGAATAATCCCATCGTAGAGATAAATGAATTCACCTTCTTTTACTTTATCAAGTAAGTTTGGATAATTAATAGAAACTACAAATTTAGTATTTTTTTCTTTGTATCCGATTATATCTTCTTTGACAAATCTTATTTCATCATTTTTTTGTAAATTAAATGGTTCTTTTAAATCACCGATTCGTACCTTTGGTCCTGAAATATCTTGTAAAATACCTACTGATTTATCTAAATTTGACATTGCTTTTCTAATATTTCTAATTGTATTACTATGATATTCATGTGAACCATGAGAGAAGTTTAATCGGAACATGTCTGCTCCAGCACTTATTAAACCTTCAATAATTTCTACTGTATCACTTGCTGGTCCAATTGTTGCTAATATTTTTGTTTTTTTATTCATTAAACTTCCTTCAATTATTTTATTAATTATATCTAAGTAATGTTACATAATAATTACAAAAAAAAGTTATATATTTTTCATAAATTCAAGAGTGAGTCTAACCCCAGCACCTGATGCACCATGAGGATTATAACCCCATGAACTTTCTACATAAGCAGGTCCTGCAATGTCTAGATGTACCCATTTGTCTTTATGTTCATCTTTAACAAAATTATCTAAAAACATTCCAGCTGTAATAGCTCCACCATATCTAGTACTAGCTACATTTGACATATCTGCAATCTCACTTTTTAAAGTCTTTTTTAAATATCTATTAAATGGTAAAGATGTGGCTAATTCTCCACTATCTAATGCACTTTTTACAATTTGTTCATTAAGAACAGTATTATTTCCCATTATAGCAGTTGTATATTGTCCAACACCAACAACACAAGCACCAGTTAAGGTTGCATAGTCAAACATATAGTCTATGTCTTTAATCTCATCTTGTGCGTAACATAAACAATCAGCAAGTACAAGTCTACCCTCCGCGTCTGTATTTCGCACCTCTATAGTTTTACCATTTTTAGCCACTAATACATCGTCTGGCTTATAAGCATCGCCACCTATCATATTTTCTACTGCCCCTATAATGCCATGAACTTCAATAGGTAAATTTAAAGTAGACAAAGTATTCATTATCCCCAGTACAGCACAACCACCACTCTTATCGCTTTTCATACTAACCATTGAATCGCTAGGTTTAAGACTTAATCCACCACTATCATAAGTTAAACCTTTACCAATTAAAACAATTTTTCTTTTAGCTTTTACCTTCCCAGATGGTTTATACGTAAGATGAATAAGTTTTGATCGATGACGACTTGCACGACCTACTGCTAACATTGCACCCATATTATTTTTTTCTAAATAATCTTCATTAAGAATTTTATACTCTAAATTATTTTCTTTTGCAATATTAACTGCATTGTTAGCCATAATTTCAGGATAAAAATCATCTGGTGTAGTATTTACAAAATCTCTTACCATATTTACCGAGTGACAAATAGCAACTGACTCTTCAAACTCTTTTTGAATTGCTTTATCTATTGTATCTACTTCTATATAGATATTTTTTTCTTCTTTTTCTTCTTTTTTCGATTTATACTGTGTGAATGAATAGTTACCTAATTCAATTCCATCAACATAAGCACTTAGATTTGACTTTACTTTTACAAATGCTGATTTAAAGTTTGTACTATTGAGTTTTTTAATAGCAGATGCCATAGCTATTCTTATGCTATCGTGGTCTGTTTCCTCACAACCTACATATAATTTTCCAAGTTCAGGAAGAAATACACACTCTTCATCTGCACCTTTAAAATTTAATAATTGTAATATTTCTTTATTTTCTTTTATTTTTTTATTTTTTATTACAATAATTTCACATTCACTCTCTATCTTTTTACTTGTTAAATTTAAATTCATTTTTTTCCTCTTTCTCTTTCTTTTTCTTTTTAGTTGCCTTCTGAAAATAGTAAATAATACTTCCTCCTAATATCAAAATAAATGGGATAACGAAGTACCAATCTTCTTTTAGAACTTCTAATAGTTTTAAAATCTCATCAGCAAAATACCAAACAGGTATAATAGTTAAAGTAGCCCATAGCCATGCACTTAAAAGATTTATAAGTGCAAATACTTTTGCATCATATCTTGTAAGTCCTATAGATATAGGTATAACAGTTCGCATACCATACATATATCTTTGAACAAAAATTATTAGCCAACCATATTTTTTGAGTAATAAGTGTGCTAATGCAAATTTTCTTCTTTGACCTTTGAATTTTCTATAAACATAAGATTTATTATATCGTCCAATATAAAAATATATCTGATCACCAACAAATCCACCCAGTCCCGCAATAAATATAGCCATAGGCCACCACATATCTCCAGTATGAGAAAGTATTCCTGCCATAATCAGACCCATTTCACCCTCTAAGATACTCCATGCAAATAAAATGATATATCCATCTTCCTTCATGAGATATATAAACTTATTAGTCACACCTTCTACTGGTGCATTATAAACAGTATAGGCTAAATAAGAAAAAAACAACACAACTAAAAATGATGAAATTTTGCCAGAATGCTTTTTAAAAAATTTCACAAGCTAACCTTTTAAACAATGTTCAATAAACTTTGAGCTTGAACCATATCTTTATCTCCACGACCAGATAAGTTTATAACTACAACCTTACCTTTTAATTCTTCTTTTTCTTTTTTTAAGTATGCAATGGCATGACTAGACTCAAAAGCTGGTATTATACCCTCTTTCCTTGACAACCATACAAAAGCATCCATAGCTTCATCATCTGTTATATTGTCATAAGTTACTGTACCTAAATCATTATGATAACTATGCTCTGGACCAATACCGGGATAATCGAGTCCAGCAGAAATAGAATGTGCTTCTTGAACTTGTCCATCTTCATCTTGCAATAAGTAAGAACATTGTCCATGTAATATGCCAGGGGTTCCTTTTTTCAAACTACTTCCATGCATATCAGTTTCAATTCCGTGACCACCTGCTTCGATTCCAATACATTCGACATCAACATCCTCTAAAAAATGAGAGAACATACCAATAGCATTTGATCCGCCACCAATACATGCGATAACTTTATCTGGAAGTCTATTTTCTTTTTCAAGTATTTGTTGTCTTGTTTCCCATCCAATAATAGACTGAAAATCTCTAACCATCATAGGATAAGGATGAGGGCCTGCTACTGTACCTATAATATAATAAGTATCTCTGGCATTTGTAACCCAAAATCTAATCGCTTCATTCATAGCATCTTTTAATGATCTACTACCACTTTCAACTGAAACAACTTTTGCCCCCAATAATTTCATACGAAATACATTTAGTTCTTGGCGAGAAACATCTTTCGCACCCATAAATACGGTACATTCAAGTCCCATTAATGCAGCTATAGTAGCAGTTGCGACACCGTGCTGACCTGCACCAGTTTCTGCTATAATTTTTGTTTTACCTAGTCTTTTTGCCAAAATACCTTGTGCTATTGTATTGTTTATTTTATGTGCACCCGTATGATTTAAGTCTTCTCTTTTTAAATATACTTTACATCCTAATTCTTCACTAATATTTTTTGCAAAATAAAGAGGATTTGGTCGACCTACATATTCTTTTAGAAGATAGTTAACCTCTTCCCAAAAATCTTTATCAAATCTATACTTTTTATAATTTTCTTCAAGATCCAATAAAATTGGCATAAGTGTTTCAGGTACATATCTACCACCGAATATTCCGAAATGTCCATTTGTGTCAGGATCAAATTTACTTGGTTTTGGTATATAATTATTCATTAATAAGCCTTTTAAATATCTAATACACAATAAACAGGTGCATGTTTTCTAACTTTTTCATCACCTTTTAAAAATTTTAAGTTTAGTAAAAAACAAACTTCTACAAGCGATGCTTTTGTGTCATTTATAAGTTTGCAAGCTGCATTTGCAGTTCCACCAGTAGCACATAAATCATCTATAATTAATACTCTTACACCTTCTTTATTTCTGAATGCGTCTAAATGTATTTCCACTTCATCATAACCATATTCTAGTTCATATTTCTCACAAATAGTTGTAGCTGGAAGTTTACCTTTTTTTCTTATAGGCACAAATCCAATGCCAAGTCTATCAGCTAATGCAGCTCCAAAGATAAAACCTCTGGCATCAAGTCCAGCAATATATTCTAAATTCATATCTGCATATCTAGCTTCAAGATGATTCATTAAAAAAGAAAAAGCTTTATGATTGTTAAGTAATGTTGTAATATCTTTAAAAACAATACCTGGTTTAGGAAAATCTGGTACATTTCTAATGCTATCCAATAAATATCGTTTTTCCTCATCATTTAATGTTAAACTCATAGTATATCCTTTTAAAAATGATTATCAATTATTTGGCAAATTGTATGTCCGAAAAGTATATGCATCTCTTGAATTCGAGGTGTATTATCACTAGGAACAATGAGATTTATATCACATACCTTGTTCATATCTCCACCATTACGACCTGTTAAGCCAACAGTTTTACAACCTAGTTCTTGACCTAATTTTAATGCACTTATAACATTTTTACTATTTCCACTAGTACTAATACCAATAATAACATCACCTTTAGAAGCTAACGATTCAACTTGTCTATCAAAAATCCTATCATATCCATAATCATTTCCAATAGCAGTTAATGCACTCGTATCAGTTGTAAGTGCGATACCTGGTAATCCTCTTCTTTCAGTTTTATATCTACCAGTTAATTCCGCTGCAATATGTTGAGCATCAGCAGCACTTCCCCCATTTCCACAAAGTAATATTTTATTACCATTCTTTAATGCATCAACAATAAGGGAAGAAGCAATTTCTATATCTGCTTCCATATTTCCTATAACACTATTTATAGTTTCTAAATGTGAATTTAATTCTTCTTTAATTGTGGCTAACATATTATCATTCCTAATTATTAAAATTTAACTTCAAGTCCTGCAAATGCATAATCATTATTTTTATTTGTAATTCCATTCTCATATTTAGTTTGTATATTTCTAGCACCTACAAAAACATACCCATCTTCTAGTACTTTATAATTGAATCTTACTTTCATCTCTTGATAAGTCTTTGCATCGGAAAAAGACAATACTTTTGTAGCATAACTTAACTCAGCATCAACATACATAATTTCATTTATGTCAACTGTAGCAATAACTCTTAGTGGGGTTGCAAAAAAGGATTTATTATTCTGATTTGAGTAAACAGCTTTCATGCCAAGTCCAATACTAATTCCATTATCATTTGTATAAGGATTGAGTACCTTAAATCCAGCTGAAGAGAATGACTGAGTTTTTGAAGCATTATCTTCTATTCTTAAGTAATTTGCTGTAAAATAATAATTACTATTATTATTTAAATGATAGTAGGTATTTAAATGTATATCAGCAGATAGCTCTAATGTATCAGAATTTATATTTACCTGTATGCTATTACTGCCAATTAATATAGATGAAGCAATTAAACTTCCAATTAAAATTTTTTTCATTGTTTATATTCCTATTATTTTTATTTTACCTATTCTACCAAAAATTCTTTTATGACTTGATAATAGTTGCTATATCTTTTATTGAATTAATTACAAATGATGCTTTTGATTCATTTTCATTAAAAAAATGACCTGTTTTTACTTGTACTGTATTTGGAATATTAGCATTCAATCCTGTTTCAATATCTGAAGATTTATCTCCAATAATCCATGAGTGATTATAATCTATATCTAGTATTTTGGAAGCTTGATTAATCATTCCAATTCTTGGTTTTCTACAATTACAATTGATATCTGGAGTATGCGGACAATTATATATTCCAGAAATGAAAATATTTCTATCTATAAATTGTTCATTTATCCATTGAGTTAAGGTATTGTATTGTTCAATTGAATAATAACCGCGCCCTATCCCAGATTGATTTGTAATGATAACTAATTTATATCCTAAAGATTGTAAGTATTCTAAGGCGTCAAAAACACCATCAATAAATTCAAAATCCTCAATTTTGTAAAGATAGTCTTTTTCAATATTTACTACACCATCTCTATCTATAAATACAACTTTATCCATTAATATAATTCATAGCTAACATTTCTTATTCCGCTATCATATATTTTTTGACAAATAGCACTACTTTTCTCATCTATTATAACATCTAATTCATTTGCTCTAATTACAATATCTATACAAGTATTATTTTCAGATATGTATTCCACTTGTAAATTAGATATTTTCCATATTGAAGGATTGATATTAACACTATCAGATATTTTTTCTATTTTATTATTTATCATGTAGTAAGATTGTATTGATGTAGTAATTGTAGAGATATCTTGTTTAATTGCAGTTACTATTGCAGTACTTCTTGAGTCCATTAGTTTAGGAAGTGCAACAGCTGCTATTATTCCCAGTACAGCTATAACAAAAATCAATTCAATTATAGAGAAACTTTTTTTTAAAGAAGATTTCATATTTTATTCCCACTCAATCGTTGCAGGTGGTTTACTACTAATATCATATACAACTCTGTTGATTCCATCAACTTCATTTATAATTCTTCGACTCATTTGCTCTAAAATATCATGAGGAATATAAGCAAATGTTGCTGTCATGCCATCAACTGCATTGACTATTCTAATACAAGCTGTATTATCATAGGTTCTATTATCACCCATAACACCAACTGATTTAACATTTAATAATACAGTAAATGCTTGCCAAGTTTTATCATACCAACCAGTACTTCGTAAAATATCTAGCATAATTATATCAGCTTTTCGTAGGATTTCTAAATCAGTAGTATTCACCTCACCCATTATTCTAATAGCAAGTCCTGGTCCAGGAAATGGATGACGACCTATCATTTGAGCTGGTAATCCTAATTCTAATCCTAATATTCTGACTTCATCTTTAAATATTTCTCTTAATGGTTCAATTAATTTAAATGTCATCCAGTCAGGAAGACCTCCAACATTATGGTGCGATTTTATAGTTTTAGAAGGTCCTTTTACTGAAACAGATTCAATAACATCTGTGTAAAGTGTACCTTGAGCTAAAAACTCAATGCCATCGTGTTTTTTTGCTTCTTGATCAAAAACTTCAATAAATGTTTCACCAATAATTTTTCTTTTAGTTTCAGGATCAGATACACCAGCTAATTTACTTAAAAATTGTTCACTAGCATCGATTGTAATGAGTCCGATTCCTCTATTTGCAAACATAAATTGAACATCTTCTACTTCATTCCCTCGTAAAAGTCCATTATCAACAAATACAGGCACTAGATTATTACCAATTGCTTCAGCTAATAGTGTAGCTACAACAGAACTATCAACTCCTCCACTTACACCACAAAGAACTTTTTTATCGCCAACTAGTTCCCTTATTTTAGTTATTTGCTCTTTAGCAAAATTACCCATATTCCAGTTTTTTTCACAACCACAAATATGTTTAGCAAAATTTCTCAGCATAATTGCACCCTCAACTGAATGAGTTACTTCAGGATGATACTGAAAAGCATATATTTTTTTATCTTCATTTGCAATAGCTGCATATGGAGAATTTTCACTTCTTGCAATAACTTCAAAACCAACAGGTAAGGATTCTACTTTGTCTCCATGAGACATCCATACAACTTCGTTATTCGTAATGTCTTTAAATATGGAAGAATTTGAAACTTCTATCCTAAGTTCTGATTTACCATACTCATGATGATCAGCAGAAACAACACTTCCCCCTAAATAATGCGCAATAGTTTGCATGCCATAACAAATCCCTAATATAGGTAATCCTAAATCGAATATTGCTTTATCAACTTTATAAGCATCTTCAGCATAAACGGATGCTGGTCCACCACTTAAGACTATACCTCTTGGAGTTCTTGCTTTTATATTTTCAATTGATTCATTATATGGTACTATCTCTGAATAAAAACCATTATTTCTTAGTCTTTTTGATATTAATTGCGTATACTGACTTCCAAAATCTAAAACTAAAATTGGCACATGTTTCATTTAAATCCTTAAATATTTTTATAAGTAAATCTTCAAAAAAAACTTAACAATAAAAATAGGAGGTAAACACCTATATTTCATATCTGACCCAAAGGTATACTCAGCATAAGAATCACCAAACCTTTTAACATTCTTTCTCCTTGAGGTAATGCGCACCAATAGAATTTTTTCTCTCAAGAGCACTTTTAATAATTGATTTTGCCGTAAGTAACCTTAAAAACAAAAGTCGTCCCATGTCTTCCTTTAGATACAATTCTACTTCATCATATGCATCGATTATATCCTGTTTACTTCTAACTATACCTACATTTGTCCACATTAAATTTCGTAAAATATTTTTAATCGTTTTGTCAGTATTTTTTTCCAGTATATAATGTTTCACATTATTTTTATAATTATCAAGATTTATTTTAAAATTTTCTTTTTTTGCATTCTCAACTGCAAGTTTAGAAAATACTAATCCCTCCAATAATGAGTTAGATGCCAATCTATTTGCACCATGAACTCCAGTACAAGCAACCTCTCCTACTGCATATAAATTTTTAGTTCCTTTAACTTTAGAATCTAAATCTACTTCAATTCCACCCATACTATAATGAAAAGCAGGACTAATGGGTACCCGTTCAAAAGGTAATTCATAACCTAATTCTTTTAAATTCTTATATATATTTGGAAACCTTTTTTTAAAAAAAGGTTTCTCAAAATTTTTAAAAGATAGATAAATTTTAGAGCCAGTTTTTTGCGAATGATCAAAAATCGCACGACTAACTATATCTCTAGGAGCGAGTTCTTTATCGCAATGATAATCTTTTAAAAATTGGTATCCATCTTCATCTTCTATTAAGGCACCCTCTCCTCTTAAGGCTTCGCTTAATAATTGTTTTCGAGCTTGATCATTTTCGATATAAACTGTAGGATGAAATTGCATCATTTCCATATCTTTTAAAGGAATTCCTTTTTCAACACAAATACCTTGAATATCACCTGCTATTGTAGTTGAATTTGTATGATATCTATAAATTGAACCAACACCGCCTGAAGCAATAATAGTATTATGGGCATAAACTATTTTGTCTTTTCCATCTTCGATTACATGTGCTCCATAACAAATACCATCTTTATATAAGAGATCGATTACGATTGAATTTATTACAACTTCGTGTGGACATGCTTTTAATAAGTACATATGAATCATTCGTCCAGTAGCATCTCCATCAGCATGTAAAATTCTACTAGTACTATGTGCTGCTTCTTTTGTAAAAGCTAAATTACCTTCATCATTTGTATCAAACTTAAAACCATTATCAATAATATCATCAATTGCATTTATTGCATTATTACTTAATGTATCGACAGCTTTTTTATCATTTAAAAAAACACCTGCGGTGAGTGTATCTTTCATATGTAAGGGAATATCGGCTTCATCTCTAGGACGAACCACACCACCTTGCGCCCAAAATGTATTACACTCCCAGGGTGTTTTTTTACATACTACTAATACTTTTTTATCTTTAGGAATCAATCTTGCTGCATTTAATCCAGCAACTCCTGTACCTATAATTAAATAATCATAAATCATTTTTAACTATTTATTATTATTTTGTACTATATCTTCTATATAAATAGGTGTCGATTTGTATCCACAACCTATATATAAAAAAGAAAAAACTATTACTGTGTAAATATATTTCATTTAATCTCCATAACAAAATTATATTACATTATACTTAATAAAATATTGATTAATTTTTATGTATAATTTCACAAAATATTAGTTTAATCATTATAAGGAATTTCTATGAAAATTGCAAGTAGAATGCAAAAATTATCTCCATCAGTTACAATGGCTATTACCACGTTAGCAAGAGAGCTTAAATCACAAGGTAAAGACATTTTAAGTTTCAGTGCAGGTGAGCCAGATTTTGACACACCAAATGTTATTAAGGAAGCTGCAATAAAAGCTATTCAAGATGGACATACTAAATATACTGCTGTTGAAGGTACAATTGAAACAAAAAAAGCAATTATTTCTAAATTAAAAAAAGACAATGGTTTAGAATATGCACCAGATGAAATAGTAGTATCAAATGGCGCTAAACATTCCCTCTTTAATCTTTTTCAGTCACTTATTCAAAAGGGAGATGAAGTAATTATTCCAGCACCTTATTGGGTAACTTATCCTGAACAAGTAAAGTTTTCTGATGGTGTTCCTATATTTATAGAAACAAATGATTCAACACATTTCAAAATTACTGCTGAACAATTAAAAAATGCCATTACTCCCAATACAAGAATTTTATTGTTAAATACTCCTTCTAATCCAACAGGTGCAGTGTATACTAAAGAAGAAATTTTATCATTTGGAGAAATTTTGAAAGGAACTAATATAATAGTTCTATCAGATGAAATGTATGAAAAGATTATGTATGATGGGAAAAAGTTCACAGCAGTTGCATCAGTAAGTGATGATATGTTCCAACGAACTGTAACAATTAATGGTATAAGTAAAGCTGTTGCAATGACGGGTTGGCGATATGGATATCTGGCAACACCAAATAAGTTACTACTAAAAACTATGATTACATTCCAAGGACAAGTTACTTCAAATGTAAATTCGATAACACTTCAAGCTGCTATAGCAGCTTTAGATGGTAGTGCAGATCAAGATATAGAAGTCATGAGAAAAGAATTTGAGAAAAGAAGAAATATAGCTGTTGAGCTATTCAATGACATAGAAGGCTTATCTTGTGTAGTACCCGATGGTGCTTTTTACCTTTTCATAAATATTCAAGATATCACTACAGACTCTATGAAATTTGTTGCAGAACTTTTGGAAAAAGAAGGTGTAGCAGTTATTCCAGGACTAGCCTTTGGAGCAGAAGGGTACTTTAGGTTCTCATTTGCCACAGATGAAGCAACTATCAGAACTGGAATAGCTAGAATTAAAAATTTTGTAGAAAATAAGTAAAAAAGATGAAAAAATTAATTTTTCGTCTTTAATTTTTTATACTTATATTTTCTAACTCTCAACATAATTTTTAAGATTTCTTCCAACTTTTGGATGTTTTAATTTTTTAATTGCACTAGACTCTATTTGTCTAACTCTTTCTCTTGTAACACTTAATGTATTACCAATTTCTTCAAGAGTTCTATCACTTCTATCTTCTAAGAGTCCAAATCTCATTCTTACAACTGCTTGCTCTCTTTCATTTAATTGACCTAAAATTTGATCAATTTGTCCAAGCAAGTCATCATGCATGATATTATCAACAGGAGTTGGAGCTGCAGTATCAGCAACAAAATCACCAAATTTACCATCATCTTCATTTCCAATAGGAGCATCAAGTGAAACTGGTTCTTTGGTAATTTTAATAACTTGTTTTACTTTATCTACAGTAAGTCCAACTTCTTTTGCGATTTGATCTACGTCTGGTTCTTTACCATTTTCTTGAATACCTTTTCTTATAATCTTATTGATTCTATTAATAGTTTCGATCATATGAATTGGTATCCTAATAGTTCTTGCTTGATCCGCAATAGCTCTAGAAATAGCTTGTCTAATCCACCATGTAGCATATGTAGAAAA
>CAWVZX010000014.1:0-16024 GCA_963934755.1 uncultured Arcobacteraceae bacterium
TCAAGGTCTTCAAATAGGTGTTCAAAATCATCTTCACTCTCATGACCCATAGTTGATTGTTCTATATGTCTTAAAACTTCTGTTAAGTCTTCAAGTATGAAATTATTTGTATCACTATTGCCTTTTTCTGCCATTGCAGAAAAAAGTTCATTTGGTTTTAGGAAATATCCAAGTTGTTCTATACTATCTTCTTTAACAGCATCACATAACTCTTTGTGTTCATCATTTAAACAATCAAGCGAAGTATATAAAATATCATCTTCTGCTAAAAGTTCATTGGCGAAGTCTTCTATTTTTTCAGATAAATATTTGTAAAAAATGAATCCAAGAATATAATCTCTAAACTCATCAGCATCCATTTTACCTCTAAGTTCATTTGCTATATTCCAAAGCTGTTGTTCTAGTCTTTTCTTCTGTTCTTCGCCCATATTTATATATTCCTTGAATTAATAAATTTATTTTACCTAAAACTTGTTTTGATTAGTATTTTATGGAAAGATGGTAGTTAGATTGTGTATTGGTGGGTCGTGAAGGATTGAACTCCAGTCTTAAAACAGATTAAATTAGCGTCTATATCTCTGAACTGATATGTCATGAGTAAGGCTTATCCTAGCCTGAGAGATATTATTCATTTATTAGATTATAACATACTGAATGATTTATTTTATTAAATTGCTTTTATCTTTTCAATTGTGGCTTTAAATATAGGTAAATTATATCTAACTACATCTTCTATAATATTATCATCTGTACTATCATAATCATGAGCTATATAATTTCTTACAGAACTTATACCTTTCAAATCATCACTTTCAAACTGTTCTAATATTTTGAACTCATTATCTTCTTTTAATTTTGCGAATTGTTCTGCAATTCTCACGATATTCATTCTAATAGCTGGTTTAATAATCTTATCTTCTATAGCTTGAGTGATTTTAATATCTTGCTCATTTAAAATAAATTCAATATCATCTATACAATTCACTATTGTTTCTAATCTATTAGTTCCACTAGACATAGATTAAATCCTTCATGATAGATTTATTTGTATCAGGAATAAAGTCTATAGGAGTTTTAAATGTATCATGCAATTCTTTTTTAATATCATCTATTCTTAAAAGTTTTGCAAATCCACCTATATATTTTTGAGAAAATTTATCATAATCTAACTTATATGCTATATCTATATCACTAAATTTAGTTTGTGTTTCTTTTGCATAGCTACCAAATAAGCCAAGAATTATTAAACCCTCTTTTTCATATATTGGTTTTAGTTTTTTTAATTGATTTATTATCTCATCTTTTTTATTCATATTTAATTATAACTTATTTTACATAATAATTGTGTTTTATAGTATAATGTTACTTTTATTTTAACTTAGAATTATTTAAATTTAAAGTATGAATTTAGTTTACCACTCCAATTAACCATGTTTGTAAAAAAATGCTATCTGTAACGATTGAATTTTCATATAATGTATTCCTTGTATTGTATATAAACTTATTGTATCAAAAATAATTATTTTATTACTTATATTTTCTTGGAGGAGAATAACTTGTTTAGTAGCACTTTAGATTTAAATCTTGAGAAAATGTAGTATACGTATTGTTTTTATATTACTTTATAAATTTATATAGGACTAGTTTTTTGGTGGAGTCGTGGAGGATTGAACTCCAGTCTTAAAACAGATTGAATTAGCGTCTACATGTTTAGATAAGATTGATCAAATTTCTCTTAATAGTAGTTCAAAACTCCAAGACTACAGTCAAGATAAGATTCTAAATGTTTCAATTTGTTCAAATCAATTCCAAATCGATAAGCTATCTGGGGGTGAGTCTCCAATAGTACACAATAGATAGCATCATGTGTAGGAAACCTCCAAAGTCTCTAGCCAATCAAAAGAAAGGCGAGTCTTTTATCTATGCAGCGTGAGCCACAGCAGGAGAATAATTTGTATTATTTGCGGTTAAAAAATTTTGAATCTTATAAGGGTGATTCAAGCCCACATGCAACTAATCCGCACTGCTCCAATCGATACCATGTCGACCCCAATGTGAATTTATATATGTATTATAGCGAAACTTTTGTACAATAACAAATGAAAATTTTAAATATAGATAATTTACACACTTGGCACCCTTATAATTCTCTACCATCAAAGAGTACAATTCTAGCTGTAAGTAGAACTTATGATCAAACTATTGTCTTAGAAGATGGCACAGAACTAACTGATGCTATGAGTTCATGGTGGAGTGCCATTCATGGATACAACCACCCTACTATGATAAAAGCTTTAGAAAAACAAGCCAATATCATGCCCCATGTTATGTTTGGTGGTCTCACCCATGAACCAGCAACTTCTCTATGCAAAAAGATTGCAGATTTGACCAATCTTCCTAGTGTATTTCTAGCTGATAGTGGTAGTGTATCTGTAGAAGTTGCACTTAAAACTGCCATACTTTACAAAAAAGCAAAAGGTGTAAATGTATCTAAATTTATAGCTTTAGAAAATGCTTATCATGGTGATACACTTGGGTGTATGGGAGTGTGTGATCCACAAAATAGTATGCACTCTTTATATGGTGACTACCTTCCTAAAAATATATTTACTTCTCTTGCAAACTTAGCTGATACTATTGAAAAGTATAAGGACAAAGTAGCGGGTGTCATTTTAGAGCCTATTGTTCAAGGGGCTGGTGGTATGAAAATACATAGTCCTTGGTATCTTAGTATTGCAAGGGAGTTATGTACAAAATATGATGTACCAATGATAGTAGATGAAATAGCCACAGGCTTTGGACATACTGGACTTATGTGGGGATGTGACCATGCAAATATCACTCCTGATATAATGTGTCTAGGAAAAGGACTCACAGGTGGAATGATGAGCTTAGCTTGTATGGCTACTTCAAAAAATATAAGTGATACCATTTCAAATTCAAAGATAGGTGTCATCATGCATGGACCTACATTTATGGGAAATGCCTTATCTTGTAGTGTTGCTAGTGCAAGTATAGACTTACTACTAAACTCAAACTGGCAAGAAAAAGTTAGAAATATAGAAAGTATATTTTCTAAAGAATTAAAATCATTGAATGTTTTAGATATCGTTCAAGATGTTAGAGGTATAGGGGCTATTGGAGTTGTAGAATTAAAAGATGATTCAAAAGCACAAGTTGTTCAAGATTTTTGTGTAGAAAATGGTGTGTGGATACGACCATTTGGAAAACTCGTTTATAGTATCGTTTCTTATAATATCACAGATGTTGAACTCTATAAAATAACATCAACAATAAAAAAAGCTATAAAAAGTTTATAGCTTTTTTAAAACAAAGTATTGAATTTAGATTAAAATTATGGTGAGAAAAGTTCAAGGCGGAAGAAATAATTAAAGCATGAGCTTACATTAGTAAGTGATTGTTTTAATTTTTTCTGACAACGCAGAAATTTTCCACAAGAATTTTAATCTAGCTTCAATACAGCCATGAATGCTTCTTGTGGAACATTAACTCTTCCGATTGATTTCATTCTTTTCTTACCAGCTTTTTGTTTATCAAGCAGTTTTCTTTTTCTTGTAATATCTCCACCATAACATTTTGCTGTTACATTTTTACCTGTAGATTTTACAGTTTCACGAGCGATGATATCTTTTCCTATACTTGCTTGAATAGCAACTTCAAAAAGTTGTCTTGGAATAAGTTCTTTTAGTTGTTTTACAAAAACTCTTCCTCTTGCCTGTGCTTTTTCTTCTGGTACTATGATACTTAAAGCATCAACAGCAACACCTGCAACTAAAACATCTAGTTTCTTAAGATTTCCTGCTCTAAATCCAATAACTTCGTAGTCAAAAGAAGCATACCCTTTTGTTGTAGATTTTAATTTATCATAAAAATCCATTACTATTTCATTCATAGGAATATCATATTCTAAAAGAACTCTTTTGTTTATGTAGTCCATCTTTTTCTGAATGCCACGTCTGTTATTAAGAAGTGTGATCACATTTCCTAAAAACTCATCAGGTACTAAAACTGTAGCTTTAACATAAGGTTCATATATAGTTTCAATAAAATTAACAGCAGGTAAATCATAAGGATTTTGTATCATAAGTTCTTCGCCTGAATTTGTAAGTACTTTATATACAACAGTGGGGGCAGTAGCTATTAAGTCAAGGTTAAACTCTCTTTCAAGTCTTTCTTTGATAACTTCCATGTGAAGCATACCTAAGAAACCAGTTCTAAATCCACTTCCTAAAGCAGCCGAACTTTCTGGCTCAAAACTAATAGAACTATCATTTAATTGTAATCTTTCAAGCGCATCTCTTAAATCTTCAAACCTATCTGTATCAATAGGATAAAGTCCAGCAAAAACAAATGGTTTCGCTGGTTCAAATCCATCAATAACCTCAGCTGTTGGATTTTTTGCATCAGTCATAGTATCACCTACAATAATACTCTCAGTTGTTTTAAGTCCCAAAATAACTATACCAATTTCACCTGATTTTAGCTCATTTGTTTTTGTTTTCTTCAAAGGATGTGGATACATAAGGTCAAGAACTTTGTGTTCTACTTTTGTATTCATCATTTTTAAAAGTTGCCCTTTTTTGATACTTCCATCATAAACTCTAACTAAAGCTAGAGCTCCTAAATAATTATCAAACCAACTGTCATAAATCAGTGCTTTTGTAGATGCATTTTCATCACCGCTTGGTGCAGGAATTGTATCAACTATATTGTCAATCAACTCTTTTACACCTAGACCAGTTTTTGCTGAAATTAGATTATGATTTGTACAATCAAGACCTATAGTTTCTTCTGTTTCTTCTAAGACTCTCATAGGATCTGCTGATGGTAAATCGATTTTATTTACAACAGGCATGAGAGTAAGATTATTTTCCATTGCTATATATACATTTGCAATAGTTTGAGCCTCAACACCTTGTGTCGCATCGATGATAAGTAGAGCACCCTCAGAAGAAGCCAAACTTCTACTTACTTCATAAGAAAAATCAACATGACCAGGAGTATCAATAAGATTTAATATATAATGTTCGCCATCTTTGACATAGTCTAGCCTAACAGATTGTGCTTTGATTGTGATACCACGCTCTTTTTCAATATCCATAGTATCCATAACTTGTGTAGACATATCTCGATTAGCTACACCACCGCATTCTTGGATGATTCGATCGGCTAATGTACTTTTACCATGGTCAATGTGTGCAATGATACTAAAATTTCTAATTTTACTTTGCAATTAATTTTTCCTTTAAATAACTATTGTTTATTTTCTATTCTTATTATTGCTCTTCTATTCTTCTTTCTGTTTTCTTCTGTATCATTTCCACTAATTGGCTTGGTCTCACCGTAATTTATTGTTTTAATCTTACTTGCCTTAATGCCCATAAAGAGAAGTTGTTTTTTAACACTATCTGCTCTTCTTTGTGATAAATCTAAATTATATGTTGGCTTTCTAATAGAGTCTGTATGTCCTTCTATTATGATAGTAGCCGTCTTGATTTTATTTAAATACGATACATATTCCTCAAATCTTGATATGTCAAAATTCTTTATACTATCATCATTAAAGTCAAAAATTATAACTAATTCAGCAGGTGTATTTACAATGAGAGGTGTATCTTTTTCTCCAAGAGGAATTGATACTCCAATAGTATATATTAAACTGCTATCAGCATCAAGTTTAAATTGATGCCTAGCATCGAGCTTTAGAGATAAATTATTTGCAAAAGTATATGCTAATCTAGCTCCATAATTAATAAATAAATTTGATGCATTATTGAATTGTCCATTGCTAATTTCTTCATACCCTAATCCCCCTAATGCATATAATTGAACATTATTATACTTTCTATAACTTTTTACACCATTTATAAATAATTGAGTTATAGTAGTATTTGCAGATGAATTAACATAATTAAGTTTACCAGATTGTAGTAAATTCAGTTCCAAGTGATTAAAGTGTGAATCATATAACCTGCTAGACACAGAGAGTCCAAACACTTCATGATCTCCTATTTCTACATATTTTTTATGATTAACATCATAGCCAAGCATAGGTGTTATTGTATATTTAAAATTATTTGTTGCTAAAAGACTTGAAAGTATAAATACAATTAAAATTATTATTTTCATTTTATTTCCTCAATGTACTTTTTATATAAATATACTTTGAATTGATTCGTTAGTATAAATTCTCTTAATCGTTTTCGCTGTTATTTCTGATGCCGTTAAGACAGTTATTTTATCATGCACTATACTGAGAGGAATAGTATCTGTAATAACCAACTCATCTAAAGCACTTTTTTCAATTCTTTGAAAAGCGGCGCCACTTAATACACCATGGGTACAACATGCCATTACACTTGTAGCACCTTTAGATTTAAGCACATCAGCAGCTTTTGTTAATGTTCCAGCAGTATCTACCATATCATCAAGAATGATTACATCCCTGCCTTCAACATTTCCAATAATATTCATAACTTCAGATTCGTTAGCTTTTTCTCTTTTTTTATCAACTATAACTAGGCCGTATCCTAAAGATTCTGCATATGTTCTAGCACGAGCAACGCCTCCAACATCAGGAGATGCAATGATTGGATTTTTAAGATTTTTGGATTTGATGTATTCTACAAATAAAGTTGAACCTGTAAGATGATCAACAGGAATATTAAAAAATCCTTGAATTTGTGCAGCATGTAAATCTAATGAAATAACTCGTTGTACTCCTGCAATTTGAAGCATATCAGCTACAAGCTTAGCGGTAATAGGAACTCTAGGAGCTGCTTTTTTATCTTGTCTTGCATATCCAAAATATGGAATAACAGCATTGATACTGCCAGCACTACTTCTTTTTAAAGCATCAACTATAATTAAAAGTTCCATTAAATTATCATTTGCAGGTGCACATGTAGGCTGTATAACAAATACATCTTTGCCTCTTACTGATTCAGCAATATTAACATTAATTTCACCATCGCTAAATTTTTTTACATCAACTTCTGCTAATTCCTTTCCCAATGAAATAGCTACTTTTTTAGCAAACTCTGGATTTGCAGTTCCTGCTACAAGTATATAATCAATCATCACATTACCTTTTTAATATTATTAATTGAATTATAGCCAAATGTCACTTTAAATCACAAATCACATAGAGACTATATGTAGTATAAGCTCTTTTTGGATAAAATTAATGAAATAATAAAATACGGAGTTCACTTAAATGAAATTTAACGCAACAAAGACAAACGCAGCAAATGCTATTATCACTGCAACAATAAAAGCCGATGCAATTGAGACTAACCTAAACAAATTAGCTAAAGAAGCTTCCAAGACTATTGATGTTCAGGGTTTCAGAAAAGGTAAAGTACCCATAGCTATAGTAAAAAGTAGATATGCTGATAAACTTACGCAAGATGCCGAAGGTGAAGTCATTAGAGCAATTTTAGCTGATGCTTTAAAAGAATTAGATATTAATAATAAAGATGTAATAGGTGAGCCATCTATTACAAAATTTGACAAACAAGAAAATGCTGACATCGAAATAGAAATCGCATTATCATGTAAGCCAGTAATTGAATTAGGTGATTACAAATCATTATTACCAATAATCAAAGCTACAAAAGTAACAGCTGAAGATGTTAGTGAAAGGCTAAACACTATGGCATCTCAAGGTTCTCCATTAAAAAAAATTAAAAGAAAAAGAATGGTACAAGCTACTGATTTCGTGCTCATTGATTTTGAAGGATTCAAAAATGGTGTTGCTTTTGATGGTGGAAAAGCTGAAGGACATTCATTAGAAATAGGTTCAAATTCATTTATTCCAGGATTTGAAGATCAAATAATTGGTATGAAATATGATGAGCAAAAAGAGATTACTGTAACATTTCCAGAAGAATACCAATCAGCAGATTTAGCTGGTGCTGAAGTTGTATTTAAAGTTACTTTACATGAAATTCAAGAGAAAGTAGCTGCTGTAATTGATGAAGAATTTGCTAAACAAGTACTATCAAATGAAGAAAATCCAAGTGTAGAATTATTAACAACAAAGATTAAAGAACAAATCACTTCAGAAAAAAGTTCAAAATACTATAACGAAGATTTAAAACCAGTCTATTTAGAAACTTTAGTTAAAAAAATCTCTTTTGATGTTCCTACTTCAGTTTTAGAGCAAGAAATTAGTCAAGTACTAAATAATCGAGTAAGAACCATGAGTGAAAAAGAAATAAATGCTTTAAAAGAAAACCAAGCTAAAATAGAAGAGATGAGAGAAGAAGCTAAACCAGAAGCTTTAAAAAGTGTAAAAGCTACATTTATTATTGATGCATTAGCTAAAGCTGAAAAAGTTTCTGTTGAAGATCAAGAAGTAACACAAACAATATACTATGAAGCAATGATGCAAGGTCAAGATGGTCAAGCATTAATTAAACAATATGAAGAAGCAGGATACTTACCAGCAATAAAAATGTCAATGATTGAGCAAAAAGTTATTACTAAATTATTAGACGAAAAAGCTGGGCAATAATGTCTTACATTCCAGTAGTTGTTGAACAAACAGGAAGAGGAGAGAGAAGTTACGATATCTACTCTCGACTTTTAAAAGATAGAATCATTATGCTAAGTGGCGAAATAAACGATCAAGTAGCTTCAACTGTTGTAGCTCAGCTTTTATTTTTAGAAGCTGAAGATCCTGAAAAAGATATTTATATTTATATAAATTCTCCAGGTGGAGTTGTAACTTCTGGTATGAGTATGTTTGATACTATGAACTATATCAAACCAGATATTTGTACTATTTGTATAGGTCAAGCTGCATCTATGGGAGCATTCTTGTTAAGTGCGGGGACAAAAGGTAAAAGATTTGCTCTACCAAATGCAAGAATTATGATACATCAACCATCAGGTGGTGCTCAAGGGCAGTCAACTGATATTCAAATTCAAGCAAGAGAGATACAAAGGTTAAAAGATAGTTTAAATAAATTACTATCAGATCATACAGGTCAAAAGATTGAAAAAGTTGAAGCTGATACTGAAAGAGATAATTTTATGAGTTCAGAAGAAGCTTTTGCATATGGAATTATCGATAAAGTAATTGCAAAACACGAATAAAAAAGAAAGTATATAAATGATCAGAGAAGTTATGACTTATCCGAATCCTATATTGAGAAAAAAATCAAGAAATGTAGAAGTTTTCAATCAAGAGCTTCATACTCTTCTAGATGATATGAACCATACTATGCAAGAATATGGTGGTGTAGGACTAGCAGCTATTCAAATAGCTATAGATTTAAATGTTTTAATTATTAACATACCTATTGATAATGAAGGTGATCAAAGTAATGGAGAACAATTAAATGAGAATCTAATCGAAGCTATAAATCCTGTTATTACCCATAAAGATGGTGAACTAGTATTTACAGAAGGATGCTTAAGTATTCCAGGATTTACAGCCGAGGTAACAAGAGCCGAACACATACTCGTAGAATATCTCAATAGATTTGGTGAAAAACAATCTATGGAAGCAAATGACTTTTTAGCTATTGCCTGGCAACATGAGATGGAACATTTAACTGGCCATGTATTTATAGAGCACCTTTCATTTTTAAAAAGAAAGAAATTTGAAAAAGAGTGGAAAAGACAAGTAAAAGCAAATAGGAATTAAAATGCAAAATGAACCAATGACAGAAAATGATTATGAAATTCTGACTAATAATTTAAATGACCTGAAACTTGTGCAAAGACCTAAAATTTTACTTGCCATTGAAGAAGCTAGACAACTAGGAGACCTAAAAGAAAATGCTGAATATCATGCAGCAAAAGAGGACCAAGCAAATATAGGTAGAAGAATTGCTGATTTAGAAGATTTAATCACTAGAGTAATTATCGTAGACCCTGCTTCTTTAGCTCATGATAAAATTAGTTTTGGTTCAACTGTTAAACTAATAGATACAACAACAGAAGAAGAGATAGTTTACACAATTGTTTCATCTCCACATAGTCATCCTGAAATTGGCAATATCTCATTTCATTCGCCTTTAGCTAAAGAATTATTAGGTAAAAGAGAAGGTGATGAATTTACAGCGAAACTACCAGGTGGGAAAAAAGAGTTTGAAATAGTAAAAGTTTATTATGATAAAAGTAGATTATGCTAGATGTAGCAATAGTTGGGGCTAGTGGATATACAGGTTTAGAACTTGTAAAAATACTAGTAAATCACCCGAAATTCAATCTTACATATATTGCAAATAGTACTGGAAACACTACTATTGATACTTTACATCCATGCTTACAAAAAGTAATCAATATGGATGTACAAAAAGCAGATGCAATAGAAATTGCTAAAGTTGCGAAACTTTGTTTCTTAGCACTTCCTCATAAAACAGCTATGTCTTTTGCTAAAGAATTATTAGCTTTAGGTGTAAAAGTTGTAGATTTAAGTGCTGATTACAGATTAGAACTTGAAACTTATGAAGAGTATTATTGTGCACATGAAGATAAAGAAAATTTACCATCATCCGTATATGGACTACCTGAGTATTATGAAAATGAAATTAAAAATGCAAAATTAGTAGCTAATCCAGGTTGTTATCCAACAGTTACATTACTTGGACTTCTTCCTTTCGTTGAGTTTATTGACAATAATACAAATATTTTTATTGATGCAAAAAGTGGTATAAGCGGAGCTGGTAAAAAATTAAATGATTTAACATCTTTTGTTACTGTAAATGATAATATGTTTTCATATAATCCAATGAAACATAGACATATGCCAGAAATTAAAGAAAAAATAAAACTGATTAAAAATAAAGATTTCAATATCAACTTTGTCCCACATCTAATACCAGTTACTAGGGGTATGTTAGTGAGTATTTATTGTACATTAAATACAGATATCAATGCAATAGATATTTTGAATAAGTATTATAAAGATAGTGAATTTGTAAGAATTAGAACTTTGCCTGTAGACATAAAAAGTACAGCAGGAACAAACTTTTGTGATATTTTTATAGAAAAAAATGGAAATGCATTATTTATCAGTAGCAGCATTGACAATCTTTTAAGAGGTGCATCATCTCAAGCAGTTGTAAATGCCAATATCATGTCAGGCTATGATGCAGGACTAGGAATAAATAAAATATCATATGTTCCCTAAGGGAAACTTTTTTATTCTTTAAGGCATCTCCTACAGTGTAGGTCTAATGGTGGTCACGATTAGATTTGAACTAACGACTTCTACAATGTCAATGTAGCACTCTACCACTGAGTTACGCGACCAATTTTCAAGACATAAAAAAAGCCCTTAACCAAAGGGCTTATTGATTACTATCACTTAACTACACTTTGGTGCGGATGAGAGGACTTGAACCTCCACGCCGTAAAGCACCAGATCCTAAGTCTGGCGTGTATACCAATTTCACCACATCCGCATATGAATGTAGTTAAGTCATAGTAATCAATGGTACTCCCAGCACGATTCGAACGTGCGGCCTACGCCTTAGAAGGGCGTTGCTCTATCCAGCTGAGCTATGGAAGCATTAGTATAAATTATATAAATGGGGTAAGATATGGGGATCGAACCCACGACCTTCTGAACCACAACCAGACGCTCTAACCGACTGAGCTAATCCTACCATCAGAACTTTATAATTTATATTTTTAAATAACATGGTCGGAGTGAGAGGATTCGAACCTCCGACCCCCTGGTCCCAAACCAGGTGCGCTAACCAGGCTGCGCTACACTCCGAATACACACTTCAGACATTGTCTTAATGAGGATGGAATTATAATAGAAATCATTTTAATTGTCAAGTATATTTTAAAAGAATTGTAAAACTTAATCAAAATAGCTATAAATAAAGACCTTGTAGCTATCTTGAAATTTTATTCTCTTAAAACTGAATTAAGCCATCAATAGGGGAACTAGCAGTTGCATATGCTTTTTTAGGAATTCGCCCCGCTTTATAACCTAATCTTCCAGCAACAATAGCATATTTGAATGCTTCTGCCATCATCATTGGATTTTGAGCTTGTGCAATCGCTGTATTAGCTAAAATACCAGCTGCCCCTAATTCCATTGCAATTGCTGCATCTGAAGCGCACCCTAAGCCAGCATCAATGATTACTGGAACATTAACTGCATCTCTAATAAATGCAATATTATAAGGATTTTGAATTCCTAGTCCGCTACCAATGGGAGCTGCTAAAGGCATGATAGCATCAGCACCTGCATCTTCAAGTTTTTTGGCGATAATAGGATCGTCACTTGTATATGCCATAATGGTAAAACCTTCTTTTTTTAAGACTTCGCAGGCTTTAATTGTTTCAATTACATCTGGGTATAAAGTTTTTGTAGCATCTCCAATGACCTCTAATTTGATAAGATCTATACCTGTAGCTTCTCTCATAAGTCTAAATGTTGTTATAGCTTCTTGGGCAGTAAAACACCCTGCACTATTTGGAAGAAGTTTTATATTTGTATCTTTAAAATAATCGAGGAGGTTTTCTTCATTTGGCTTGGTAATATTTACTCTTCTAATAGCTACAGTTATAAGTTCACTTCCACTTGCTATTGTTGCATCTTTTGTAGTTTGAAATGAATCATATTTTCCACTTCCTACAATCAATCTTGAGTTAAATTCGTAGTTTCCTATTTTTAGAATATTGTCATTCATTTTATTATATTTCCTTTTATGCTATATAAATTATTTTGTAAGTTCTCATATACTAGCTAAAATATCTTTATAGTTTTTTAATCTCTTGAATTAGATCTTGTGGTGTCATAGAATAATTATTTTGTTCATAATTTAAAGCTGCAATTGTATGAGCTAAACTTCCATTAATAGCCGCTTCTAGGGGACTATACCCTTGTGCCAAAAGTGATCCGATAAGTCCAGATAAGACATCTCCACTTCCACCTTTGCTTAAAATTGAACTACCCAATGGATTAACATATACTTTTTTATTTTTAGCAATTAAAACATTTGTCCCTTTTAAAACTAATACTACTTTTGGATATTTTTGACAAAATAAATCAAGATAATGAAATCTATTTTCTTGTAATTCGTTTATTGATATATCAGCAATACCTATGATTTGTAATAAAGAACAAAATTCTTTGGGGTGTGGTGTTAAAACAACACTTCTTTGTTTTAGTATATTTATTATTTTTTTTTCATAAAACAAATCTGCATCAATTACTTTTGGTATATCATTTTCCAAAATACTCTCATCATAAAAAGTGCCCAGCCCCATACCAATACAAACAGCTCTTGTATTCTTAGGTAAATGCGCGCTTTGCATAATATAATTTGGAACTTTCTTTAATTTTTTACTAATGACCGTAATAAGTCCACAACCAAAAGAAAAACCTGCATCAGCACATAATAAGCCTGCTCCAGTCTTTTCTCCTATAACAACACTAAGCTGTCCAAACGTCCCCTTATTTGAGTTTTTATTATCTCGTAGAGGCAGTATTAAATCATTAATTTCTAGTAAAAAAGTTGATGCTTTTGATTCATATAATATTCTTTGAATACCTAAATCTGCAACTTTGATTTTACCAAGGTATTGTTTTGCAGTATCTGTAAAAAGTGATTTTTTTAAAGCACCCATAGTAATTGTTGTATTGGCATAAAATGCTTCTGCATTAACTTGTCCTAGGTAATTGATTCCACTTGGAATATCACAAGCTATTTTATATGCTTCTAATTTATTTATTTTCTTAATCAAAACTAAGGATTCTGTATCTAATTCTCTATTTAATCCAGAACCAAATAAACAATCAACGACAATATCAGCTTTTTTAATCTTTGAAGAAATCTTTATTTGTAAACTTTTTATTCGAGATAATTGAAGTTTTGCCATCTTTGTTTTTACACCAAAAGGTATATACAGAATAATTTTATATTTTTTAAATAATAATCTAGCTAATGCCATGCCATCAGCACCATTATTTCCTGGACCACAAATTATGAGAACTTTTTTATTTTTCTTAAATTTCTTGTCTATAAAATTCATTATAGCAGTACTTGCATGTTCGATTAAAATATCTTCAGTGAGTTTATATTTTGTATAACACCTTTTATCAAGACTATTTACTTCATTATATATATTTTGCATAATTACTTCTTTTTAAACTTCCAGCCATCATTCTGTAAAATTTCGATGATTTTATCTTTTTTATCACCTTGTATTTCAAGCCACTCATCTTTCACTGTTCCACCACTTCCAAGTTTTGATTTTAAGAGTTTTAGAATTTCTTTTTTTTCTTTATCACTCATAAAAAATCGACCTACTAAAGTCACAGGTTTCCCTCTTCTTTTTTCAAATGTAAAAACTAATTGATGTTCATTTTTACCTATCTTTTGAAATTTTTTCTGTGTGTCTTTTAATTTCTTTGTTTCCCAGCTATCGCCTTTAAGATTTGAAGCAATTTCAAACATAATTATTCCTAATTTTCAATATAAAAAAAGGGACTTTAGAGTAAAACTCCAAAATCCCTTTTTAATCATTCATTACTAAATATTATAATAAGCTATTAATTTTATCAGTAAAAGCTTGTTTTGAAGAAGCACCAACCATTGTATCAACGATTTCACCGTCTTTCATAAAAATAATTGTAGGAATTGATCTTACCCCAAACTGTGTACTTAATTCTGTTTGTTCATCTGTATTTACTTTACAAATATTAGCTTTACCCTCAAATTCTTCAGCTAATTCTTCGATAACTGGAGCAATCATTCTACATGGTCCACACCAAGGTGCCCAAAAGTCTACTAAAGAAACACCCTCTTTAGTACTTTCCTTAAAGTTATCATTTGTTAGTTCAATATATTTTCCCATATTATTTCCTTTTAATTCTTGATTTAGAAAAATTGTACTCTATTTTCACTTTAATTAAACTTTCTATAATAAGCCATGAATGATATTTTTGATAAACTACAATCATAAATTAAATATGGATAAACATAATGAATATTAGAAAAGAATTTTTAGAATTTTTTACCTCAAAACAACACAAAATAATTAAAAGTGCGTCATTGGTGCCAGATGATGCAACATTACTATTTACAAATGCTGGTATGGTACAATTTAAAGATATTTTTACTGGGGTTGTTCCTGTACCAGAAATTCCAAGAGCTACTAGCTGTCAGCTTTGTGTAAGAGCAGGTGGAAAGCATAATGACTTAGAAAATGTAGGTTATACAGCTCGTCATCACACCCTTTTCGAAATGTTAGGTAATTTTTCATTTGGTGATTATTTTAAAGAAGAAGCTATCTCTTATGCTTGGGAATTTATTACAAAGAATCTTGACTTAGCTATTGAAAAACTATGGGTTACAATACATACTACAGATGACCAAGCATATGAACTATGGAGTAAACATATCTCACCTGATAGGATTATGAGATTTGGAGATAAAGATAACTTTTGGTCTATGGGAGATACTGGAGCTTGTGGACCCTGTAGTGAAGTTTTTTACGATCAAGGTGCCCAAAAGTTCAACAGCAGTGAAGATAAAATGGGTGGAGAAGGTGATAGATTTTTAGAAATTTGGAATCTTGTCTTTATGCAGTATGACAGAGATACGCAAGGAAATCTAAATCCTTTACCTACACCTTCTATTGATACAGGAATGGGGCTTGAAAGAGTTATTGCCATCAAAGAAGGAGTTTACAATAACTTTGATAGTAGTACCTTCAAACCAATCATACAAAAAATCGAAGAAATCTGTGATATAAAATTAACAGATAAAAATATCGGAAGTTTTAGAGTCATTGCAGATCATGTAAGAACAGTAACTTTTATGCTATCTCAAGGAATACTATTTGATAAAGTTGGCCGAGGTTATGTTGCAAGAAGAATTCTAAGACGAGCTGTGAGACATGGCTATTTATTAGGTTTTAGAAAAGCATTTATGTCTAAAATTATCGATCAACTATGCTCTATGATGGGAGAATTCTATCCAGAATTAAATGAGAGAATAGATTTTATTCAAGAGCAAGTATT
>CAWVZX010000015.1:0-15277 GCA_963934755.1 uncultured Arcobacteraceae bacterium
AATTAGCCTTTCTATCTACTATCTTTCAATGTTGCACTTCTGATGTGAATTGGGGATTTAAGATTACTAATTATTAGCTTAATATTGAAACTAAAGGATATTATCGATAGAATAAATACTAAAAATTTAAGGATAAATAATGACTACAAATTCTAATTATGATGAAAGTGCAAAACTATTATTGAGATTTACAATAGGTTTCTTAATGTTAGTGCATGGTGTTTCAAAACTATCAAATGGTATTTCTGGAATAGAAGGAATGTTTACAAATGCAGGTATTCCTTCTTTTTTAGCCTATGGGGTATATCTAGGAGAAGTTTTAGCTCCATTAATGTTAATTATTGGATTTAGAGTTAAAATAGCATCTGTATTAATTTTAGGAACAATGGCTGTCGCAATAGTACTTGCTCATTCAAATGATATTTTTTTAATTACAAAACATGGTGCATGGGCTATTGAAGTTCAAATGTTATATTTTCTAGGATCACTTACTATTTTATTGCAAGGTGCAGGCAAATATAGTGTCGATGAGTATAAAAAATAAGATTTTCTCTTATTTTTTGCCTGATATATTACTTTATTCATGGCACTTCAATTTCTTTTTAGATATGTTTTAGTTTGGTTTGCAAAATATAGTTTTTCAAATTTATACTCTTTCAAAGTAGATAAAGTTTCTTTTGCTATAAACTTCTATAAAGAATTTAAAGGCAGATCCATGTCAGCTATGAAAAACTTAAAACTTAATTGTAATATTTTAAATGTACTCGATGATACATTTTATACGCTAACAAAAAGTTCCCCACTGGAAAATCCAAAAATAGTTAGCGTCAATACAATATTAGCAAAAGAGATGAAAATAGATAATGATATTTTAAATTCTGAAGACTTTAAAAACTTTATCAATGGTGAGTATATATGTGAAGGTTCAACTGCCTATGCAAATGCATATGCAGGTCATCAATTTGGACATCCTGTAGCCCAATTAGGCGATGGTAGAGCTTTAAGTTTAGGGAAACTAAATACTTACCAGCTTCAACTAAAAGGGGCTGGGTCCACAGCATATTCTAGACGTGGCGATGGTAGAGCAGTTTTAAGATCTAGTATACGAGAGTATCTTATGGGTGAAGCGATGCATGGTTTAGGTATCCCTACATCTAGAGCATTAGGTATCATAAGTTCAGATACAATAGTTCTTCGAGATCATGAGCATGAAAAGGCTTCGATTGTATTACGAGCTGCTAAATCATGGATACGATTTGGTAGTTTTGAATTTGCTTATTATTCTAACAAACAAACTAAAAATATAAGAGATTTAGCTGATTATGTGATCGATGAGAGTTATCCTCACATTAAAGAATCAAAAAATAAATATAAAGAACTTTATTTTGCAATTGTGGATAAAACACTTGACTTAATAATCTTATGGCAAAGTGTTGGTTTTATGCATGGCGTTATGAATACTGACAATATGAGTATCGACGGTCTAACTATTGATTATGGTCCATACGCATTTATGGAAAATTTTAATGCTAAAAGTATCTGTAACACTTCTGATTATGAAGGGAGATACAGTTATGAAAATCAGCCATATATTGGGCAATGGAATTTAAGTGTATTAGCTAAAACTTTTAGTGTCATTGCAGATGAAACTATAATGGAAAATTATAATAATACATTTATAGAAAAATATAAAGAAAAATATTTTGATATCATGTCAAAAAAATTAGGACTAGTTAGTACTGTAAAAGATGACAATGGACTTATTGCTGATTTATTAGATGTCTTAGAAAAAGCAGAAATCGACTATACTCCATTTTTCTATTATTTAAGTTGTGACAATAAATATGAGATCAAAAGACTTTGTACATATGAAAAAGATTTAGATACATGGCTCACCTCTTATGAGCAAAGAGTTACAAAGCAAGATGTATCTAAAGAAGACAGGCTCAAACAAATGAGAACAATAAATCCAAAATATGTACTCAAAAACTTCATGCTCCAAGAAGCGATAGAGTTAGCCCAGAATGATGATTTTACTTTAGTAAATGACTTATTAAAAATCGCACAAAATCCTTACGATGAACATAAAGAGTTTGAAAGATACGCACAATCTACACCAAAAAATGTTCAAAATATGCTTTGCAGTTGTTCATCATAAAGATATCATTGGAGTTTAATAATCTCAGATTTAACAATTAAAATATTTGATAATTTTAACAATATTGCTCTAACTTTTTAACTGTATAATCTCCCATGCAAAATACAGCCCTCAATATACTCAAAACTGGTCAAAATGTCTTTCTTACAGGTTCTGCAGGAACAGGTAAAACATATATATTAAATGAATATATATTATATCTAAAATCAAGAAAAATATATCCTACTGTTGTAGCCCCTACAGGAATAGCTGCTTCACATTTAAATGGACAAACTATTCACTCATTTTTTTCTTTAGGTATAAGAGATGAGATAGATGCATCTTTTATACAAAGTTTAGTGGAAAAGAAATATCTACAGATGAGATTTTCAAAATTGTCTGTATTGATTATAGATGAGACTTCAATGGTCAGTCCATTTATATTTACAGCTATGGATATTATACTCAAAGCATTTAAAAAAAATAACAAAGCATTTGGAGGGATTCAAGTAATACTCTCAGGTGATTTTTTTCAATTACCTCCAATATCAAAATCAAAAACAAATAAAAGATTTGCCTGGCAAGCACCTTCTTGGAAAGAACTTAATCTACAAACTTGCTATTTAGAAAAGAAATTTAGACAAAACGATGATGTTTTGATATCTATTCTTGATGAGATACGAAGTGGAACCATATCTTCAAATACTCATGATGCTTTAAATTCTAGAATAGGTATCACTTTAGATACTGCTTTTAAACCAACAAAGCTTTATACTCACAATTTAGATGTAGATAAAATAAATGATGATGAATTAAAAAAACTTCCATCACCAGCGCAAAGTTTTTTCTATACTTCTCAAGGTGCAAAAGGTAATATAGAAAAAATATTCAAGTCATCTCTGGTTCAAGAAAATATGGTACTTAAAAAAGATGCCGTAGTGATGTTTATCAAAAATAATCCTGAAAAAGGTTATATCAATGGAACGACAGGAATTGTAATAGACTTCTCAAAAGATGGAAATTTACCTATAGTTAAACTATCCAACGGGTACACAGTCAAGGTACCTCTTGAAGATTGGTCAATAGAAAATGACAAAGGTTCAATCACAGCAAAAGTATCGCAACTACCATTAAAACTTGCATGGGCTATCACAATTCATAAATCACAAGGTATGACACTCGATTCTGCACAAATAGATCTTTCTAAAACTTTTGAAGTTGGCCAAGGATATGTTGCACTCTCTAGAATAAAAAGCATAGAGGGTCTTCAGCTAATTGGATTTAATGACACTGCTCTTATGGTTGATTCTATAATTTTAAGTATTGATGATAGGATTAAACAGGCCTCGAAAAAATCTCAAGATAAAATATCTTCTTATACAAATGAAGAATTAGAACATCTTGCTTTATCACATATAAGAAACCTAGGTGGAATTACGAATAACAAAGAGATACAAAAACAAGAAAAAGAATTAAAGGAAAAACCAAAAGTATCAAGGGATTTGGCAGATATTCATCTAAAAACAAAAGATTTAATCCAAACTTGCGATACGATTGAAGAATTAGCCATCAAAAGAGAACTTGGAATCGATACTATCATAAAACATTTAGGGATTTTAAAAATTGCAGACAAAGAATTAGATTTACAAAAGTATATCCCAAACTCTGATATATCGTTGATGATTAATAACGCTATTGAAAAAATAAAAGCTAAAAATGACACAAATAATTTTAATGAACAAGGCATAATCAAATTAAAGCCTATTTTTGAAGCTTTAAATGAGGAAGTGTCTTATAATGATATAAAAATTATGCTTTTGTAATATAAGTTTACAAAAGCATTTATTTATACTTATCATATAAATCTTTTAACTCAAGATTTAGTGCATTAGAAGATATATAAACTTCCCATAAAGATATAAGCAAAGATATACACATCGTCATTAAACTCAAACCAAAAATATTTTTTCCAACACTATAAAAACCCAAGAAAAATGCAAACATTGAAACAGTACACATAAGCATAGATACCACACCAAAGAATTGCATCCACTTTGTGAGTTCAAGTCTCTTTTTCAGGTTTTCTATTTGTCCGGAGAGTTCCTGGTCTTGATGTTCTCTAGCTTGTCGACTAATCGAACGAATAAGTTGCCCTGTAGTTAAAAATCTATTTGTATATGCTAAAAGAAGTAATGAAATTGCAGGGAATAATAATGCAGGTGTAGTAATCTCAATTTCCATAAAAAGCCTTAATGTTTTTTTGAGTATTATAACGAATTGAAATAAAATATAAAGGAGAGAAGTATGAAAAAGCTTTATTATGTATTTTTAATCATTACAATATGTTCCATTGTGGGTATTATATATATACAATATGAAAAAAACACTTTTCACAATAATCCTCTCTCAAATAATATTAAAATGAAAATAGAAAAAGAGTCTTTAAAAATAAGAAAAATTATATTTAATATATATGGCGAGACAGTAAATTTTCCCATTCAAATATCAGATAATTTACCCAATAATCTTTATGGGATGGCTACTATCAATGATAAAAAAGAAATCATAATATATTTAAATAAAAATCGTTTTCAAGAGAGTGAAAAATATATGTATGGAGTTTTGACTCATGAATATGCTCATGCGATGATGTTTCACTTTGGTGATTTCACACAAGAAAATTCCGGACATACAAAGAAATGGCAAGAGATTTGTTATGCTATCGGAGGCATAACATGTGAGCGTTTTGTTGATCGTCATGATATACTTATTCAAAAAGTAAGATTTTAAGGCTTTATGATAAATATCCTACATATATCATTTATTATTTTTTTGTTAACCTTTTCCATGCTTCCTCTAAGCTATCTACTCTTTGTGCAAACACTAAGTATAATGCTATATTAAATTTTGCAAGTTTAAGTATCTCTTCTGTTGGATGCTTAACAATATCTAATGCTTTTTCCAACGAAATATTTTCATAAGTTTTATCATAAGTTATTCCAAAATCACTTAAATGAAATAATTGTTCAACAATTTTTCCATCTACTTGTCTCCAAAATTTACCATCCCTAAAAACCTCAGGGCTGCCTTCACTTGCTTTTACTACTAAAATATCTTTATAATATTCTTTAAACATTACTAAGTATTTTTCTACATACGGTTTGTGAAAAGCTGTAGTTACTCCATATTCACTTTGGCCAGGATTTAGTAACTTTTCGGCTGTATTAAAAACCGTTCGCAGTCCTAGCTCATGGCGTAAAGGGGTAAGATCACTTAACTTTTTTAGATAATCTGCTCTATTGGATAAATGTACATATTTATTAAAAGTGAAATATTCGCCTATAATTTTAGCTGTAAGTCCTTTTTTGGCTGGTTGTATTAAATCTGTAGATATTACAAGTTTCAACTCTCTTATGTCTTTATTATTTTCAAAGAATTCTTTTAAAATATTTTCATATAAAGGAAATAAAAATGGATTGTTAGTTCTACCATCAAATGAGTAACCTAGTTCTAAAGAGTTCTCTATTTTTTCAAATTTCATATATTTTTTTAATGCTTTTACACAAGCTTTTAGTTCATTATTTGTTTCTAGTTTTGTTCTCCAACCAACTAAAAATGCTCCTACTTGAGCTTGTGTAACTTTATTTTCAAGAATCGAACAAATAGCATCTATTACTTCATTTTGTTCTAATTCTCTGTTACCTTTAATTCCCGTACCAACTGCTTTTATATATTTCTTAAAATTCATATTTTGCCTTCTTATAATTCTATTATAACTTTAAACTAATAAAACAATCCTATAGCCCAAAATTCTCAATATTTAATCAGTTTAGAATTTATTTTATTTTAAGTTACATATATATAATTTAAATGTTAACTTGTGATTAATTATTTAATTTTAAGGAGATGAGATGGTTACTGTAAATGATAAGTTTATTTTATCTGATAGTGATATATTTAAAGCTAACAGGAATGAAAGGATTTTATTTGATAAGTAGCCAAGATTATTTTATTTTTATTTCTATTGCTATTGCATATATAGCTTCGCCTGGACCAGCAGTATTTTTATCTATAAACTACAGTGCTATATATGGTTTTAAAAGAACATTTATAACATTACTTGGAAATACTACTGGCTTGGGAATATTAGTATTTATATCTGCAGTTGGTGTGGGAACACTAATAGTAAATTCGCCCTTAGTTGCTAATATTATAAAAATAATAGGGTCTATAGTACTATTATATATTGGTATAAAGATGATAATGTCATATAGAATAACAGAATGTATTAAGCTAGATAAAACCAATAAAAGTTTTTATAATTCATATAAAGAGGGATTGATATTAGCTTTAAGTAATCCAAAACCAATAATATTTTTTACTTCCATATACCCACAATTTATTATTATTAATGGAAACGAGAATCAACAATTTTTTATTTTAGGTTGTTCATTTATGTTCTTTTCTCTATTGTGTCTAAGCTTATATGCCATCATATCAAAATATACATTAGGAAAATTTTTGAATGATAAAAGAGCTAAATCATTTAATTTGATTTCAGGTATGACATTTATAACTTTGGCTATTTTACTATTGAGTACGAATTATTAAATATAGGGCGAGAGTTGTCTATCTTTGTATACCAAAACCACGGCTTCATTCTATATTCACCGTATTTTTCAATTATAATATATCTTTATTGAGTATCCTCTAGTCTTTTTATTTTACAAGGTGTTTGGAACTTTGTTGCATTTATATCTAATATATCATTTTTATATAAAAAAACTCTTGCTCATTGGATTTTCATCTTGTTTCCTCATTTTACCATCATCCAATTCGTCATATACAGAGTCCATTTCTTCTCCAAATAGATTACCTTGTGGTTGACGAATTAATTTTTATAGAAAGTTGTCTTGACATATTAGGGTAGTATATTTTTCTTATCTTCAAATGACATACCTTATGGACATCTTCATGTCTGTTTTATTCACTTAACCACAACAATTCTGAACCAACTACTTTATATCCTAATTTAATCATCACTTCTTCATAAAAATCTAACTGTTCTTGATACTTTTTATTTTTATTTATATCTCCAATACCTGTTTTAAAATCAATAATTACCCAGCCATCTTTTACTTTATTAAAATAGATAAAATCAATAAACCCAGTTTTCCCATCTGTATTAAACTCTAATTCAAAATGATGTTCAACACCATTTTTAAGTAAATCATATACATCACTTGTATAAAATACTTGCATATTAGAAATGATTTTAACTCTATCTGTAATATCAAATATTTCTTTTTTATCTAAAATCACCTCTTGATTTTTCTGAAACTTATCCCAGTATGATTCAATGATTTCATGAGTAGTTGTGCCTAATCTTGCTGCACTATTATCTTTATATATGACTTCTTCTATTTCACTTTTTTTAGTTGCACTATCTAGTGATTTTGATTTGAATTCTAATGACAGTAATGAATGTTTTATATATTCAACAGTATCATTTAAAATATTATTATGAGTATCTTCATTTATTTGTAAACAATACTTTTCATTATGTCCATACAGTTCATCTACATCTATTTCTAGTGCTTCACATATCATATGTAGATAACTATCTGCACCTAATGAAATTAAGCCTTGAGCTGTTTGTTTTAAATGTGCTGAAATCACTACATCATGTTCAGCTCTTGTTAGTGCTACATACAACAGTCGTTTCTTTTCTGCTAAATGTTTTAATTTATCTATTTGTTTAAGTACTCTATGACTAAGAGGAGTGTAGTCATTTATTTTAAATCCAACTATCTCTTTTTTCTCACTATTGAGTGTAAAGTTATTGTGTTTTAGAGCATCACTTGTTATTGCTTTATACAATGACTTATCACTATTTCCAAGTAGCACCAAAGGATATGCTAAACCTTTCGTGGCATGTATTGTACATATCTCTATTGACTTTGTATTATCAGATTTGAAAAATGCTTCATCTTCTTTGGCTTCACTAAAATAAATACTATTTTCAAGTAAAGATAAAAATGTATACAAATTGCTTTCATCGCTATTTTCATAATCTCTACAAAGTATTAAAAACTTATATAGATTAGCAACTCTTTGTTCTATATCATCAAAATGAGCATAAACACCTTGGATATTTGAATCATCATATATAAACTTAACAGCTTGTGATAATGGTAATATTTTAAATACTTCTACATATCTCGTTAAGTTTTCTGGAATAGTATCTGTATCTAAATATTTTTTGACAGTATTATCATCAATTCTTAATATATTGGATCTCATTGCTCCTGCTATATAATATCTTTGCGATTTTGATAGCTCAGTTTTTTTAGAAGATAAAATATCTATAGCTTTTAATACATTAAATATATCATTTATTTCTTTAGTATGATAAAAGTTATTACTAGCACTTACTTTAGCTGTAATTCCTTTGGCTCTTAGTTTTTGTTTTAGCTCTAGCATCTTAGTGCTACTATCAAAGATAATTGCTATTGCTTTTTCTTTATTTGCTATTAGTTTTGATATATGGGCATAGTCACTATTTGTGTTATGATATAACTCACTTACAAAACTTGCTATAGTGTCAAGTTCACTTAACTCTTCTTTGTATTCTTGCGAAGTGATAAGATACTTGAAACTACCACCTTTACTTTTAGTATGTAAGTCTTGTGCTTGTGCTTCATAATTTTGACTTATTAATTTTAAATTATCATTTGGTTTTAGCAAGTGTTGGAATATTTTATTGACATTATCTAATACAGCTTCATCACTTCTATAGTTTTGGCTCATATCTTCTATGGAACTAAAATAAGTGGTATCTTTAACAGCAGTATTAAAGACTTCTATTTCTGCCCCTTGAAATGAATAAATAGACTGTTTACTATCTCCCACTACAAAAAGATTAGTATTTTGATTCATAGCGTTTTTAACTATTTCAAATTGACTAGCATTTGTATCTTGAAATTCATCTACCATTATATATTTAAAATTTGTATTTACTTTTGGAATGATTTCTAAAGTCTTTGTGATAATAGTATCAAAATCAATTTTACCTAAGACTATTAATCTTTCATCATATTTATTTTTAATTTGATGTAACAAACCTTTTATTTTATCAATCTTATCAAAAAAAATATCTTCTTTTTCTATATTAATTTCGCTATAAATAGATAAAATAGTACCATTCTCTAACTCTTTTTTTATAGGATCACTTATTGGAAACTTTTTTATTCCCATGGTTGGGGCTTTACTATTGGTATCTACATCTTTCCATATTTGTGCATCAAAATTTTTATAATTTTGATAAAATTTTTTGAACCACTGTAATCTAACTGGATCATCATTTAGCTCTATAAGTACATCAGTAATGTCAGGTAATGGATAGAGTTCAAACATAATCTTTTTATAATCAATCAAATCTATACTATTCTTTTTAAAACTATCATAATCAGTTCTAAACTTAGTATTACTTACATATTTATTTATTAAATTATTTAAAAAGAACATACTCACATCTTTTGATATTTCTAAAACAATATTTTGATTTGACTTATCATTGAGTACATCAAATATAATAGTACTTAACTCTTTTGCTTTTTCATCTTCTTTAATCATATCTAGCTTAGTATCTATTTTTGCAATATCAGAGTTAGTTTTAATAATATCAAGACAAAAGCTATGTATAGTAGAAATTTTAGAGTTACTACCATCTTTAAATGCATGATTTAAGGTTTTTTGTACATACTCCTGCTGATTCTTGGTGATATGATTATTCGCTTCAACTATTGATGAATAATCACCATCACTAGAAGATAAATTTGGATTAATAATTTTAGATACAAGCTCAAAAATACGACCTTTCATCTCTAAAGCTGCTGCTTCTGTATAGGTGATAGTTACTATTTGATTTACTTTTGCACTTTTACTAAAAGAATCAGAAAAAAAGCTTTCTTGAGTTTTATAATCTTCTCTAAAATAATCAAAACCTAAAAGAGCATTAATATATCTTCTACTGAGTGTATATGTTTTACCACTACCAGCACCTGCACTTATAGCGAAGCTTTTTTGTATTGTGAATTTATTGAGGCACATAATTACTATTTCATATTTTTAATAAACTAGTTAAATCATCTTGAAGAGATACTTGTCTTTCTTTTATTTCGGTTATTCCCCATTTAGACGGATAATTAGTTATAAGTTTTTTTGTAATCTCAAATGTCGTTAAACCTGATGATGTCTTTTCACCTTTAAAGATTTTGACTTTTTCACTATAAGATAATTTTCCAGCTTCACTATTCTTTTTATATGTTAATAATGTTAAGTTTCCTAATGAATTGATATTTTGATCGGCATCATTCTTAGTTATACTAGGATAATAAGTAGTATATTCTTTAGGCATTACATGTTCTAAATGTAATGTCTTTGTAATTGGAATATAGTCCTTAGTATGTTCTTTAGTATCATCTTCATATAGGTTGTATTCAAGCAAAAGCAATATTGGTTTTGCCCATCTTTTAGAGTAAGCATTTTCTGACATAATGTAGTTTTTAAAATCTCCATGTTCTTTCAAGTTCTCTTTAACAATATATGTAATTTGTTCAATTTGAGATAAGTTATTAAAAATATTATTTTCTGTCTCTTTATCTTTATCTTTTTTAATATAATTATTTTTCAAGATTTTGAGAATATTGAATGATGTTTGTTTTATTCTATTTGCAGTACCATCAGTAATCCAACTTTGAAAATAATATTTTTTTAATAATATTTTCAAATCATTAAACTGATTAAACTTTAAATGTTTAGCAGAAGTTAAAATTGACTTCCAATAAACACTATGATTCAAATATTTTAATGATGAAATAGTATAGTCATTAGTGCTATCAATAATCGATAAATAATTTGCTGTAAATTTATCAATATCATTAATTACACTCATTGAAGATTCTGATTTTATTATCATTAATAATTCTTCTTGTAATGCTTTTTTAGGATTTTCCATTTTTAAGTGATATAAATAGATATTTAATATATCAGAAAATTTTTCGTCATCATATTTTTCTAATTCATTTTCTATTTTTTTCCATACTTCAATAATTGCATCTTGATTTTGTTCACTTGGTTCATTCTGTAATAAATAAGACTTTATAATATCTGCAGAACTTAAGTCCATTCCTCTATCATTTAGAACATTAAATAGTTTAATCGCAGAGCTGGTATCATTACAAGTAATTACAATAATTGTAATTTTAGTTAATAAATAATCCAGAAATTCTATAAAATTCTGAATATAATTTTCATTATTTTTGTCCTCAGACTTTAAAATTAAATTTTTAAAATAATATGCAGTTTGTAAATATCTATTGTTCTTATATTCTTCAGATTTGATATCTATATTAAAATCTATACCATCTATAATTGTTGCATTAAAATTGATTAACTTATTTATATGTGGAGATAATCGTAATCTTTGTAGCTTCTTACTTCTAGATACAATCAAATCAGATATTTCATCAATATGTTCATTATCCGGGAAAATGTCTCTTATTGTACATAATAATATTGTTAATGTTGTTAGTCTTTGTTGTCCATCAACCACATCAAAACTTTTGTCCTTAACATTATTCACTAAAACTATTGAACCTAAAAAATAATTTTTGTCGACTTCTTGGTCTTCAACATTATTAGTATATGCTTCTACAATGTCATACCATAGTTGTTCTACTCTATCTTTATCCCACGCATAAGGTCTTTGATAATTAGGCATTGTGTAAAATGACTTCTTATTGCCTAATATTTCTTCTATCACTTTATTTTCTGCATCAAATGTACTATCACTCATTATTTTATTTCCTTAATTTTATTATTCTTATTCAAAACACTCTCATGACACATAAACTTTTCATCACGATACCCACACATCTTTTCATCACTATTATTAAATATGAACACACTAACTCCTCAACAACAACGAAACAAGCCCAATCATCATATCTTTTTTATAGTAAAACCTTTTGTTATATGCTCTTCTAGTGTTTTAGTTGCCCATATTCTAAAGTTTGTCTCAACAACTGAATCTATTCTATAGCCTACAGTAATCAATACATCTAAATTATACTCTTGAACCTCTCTTTTCCCCTCTATTTGAACTTGTAAGGATTCTTTACAAGTTGATTTATTAAACTAAAAATATTTTAAGTAGTCTATGCACAATTTACACATACCATTCTGAACTGTTGCAAAAATTGCAACAGTTTGTTGTTATTTCCCATCATTACGACCTTTACTCAAAACACTCTCATGACATATATTCTTAACATCACAATACCCACACATCTTTTCATCACTATTATTAAATATAAACCTACCAGCTTCAATACTATCTTTAGTATCAATAATAAGTTTCTTTAAATCCTCTTCATACTCAAAACTATATTTACCATCACTACTCAAACTTGCAAACTTTACACCTTTATCATTCCCTTTGAAGCTAAGAAGATATGAGTCATATATTTTACTTGGATATTGATGTTTTGCATACAATATATAAAGGGCAAGCTGTATATCTTTTTGAGTATCCACTTCTTCTTGCTTTTTTTTATCTGGATTTTTTACTTTTTTAGATTTGTAATCTACTATATTGATATGATTTTCAAGATTATCAAATCTATCTATAAAACCTTTTATAAAATAGTTTTTATCATCTTCACCTTTTAAAATATAAGGTTGAAGGTTACTGTCAAGTGCGAACTCTTTTTCAAATTCTGTATTTTTAAAGTAGTTAAATTCATTTGCATTAGCGATATAATAATTTACAAACTTAGCAAGTAAGCCTGCACTTCTTTCATCTTTTAGTCCTGCTTGTAAGGTTGTTAAAAAGATTTGATGATGTATATTTTCAACTAACTTATCTTTTCCTCGTGGTTCTACTGTATCATGATGATGGTAAGCTTCGATAGATATATCGTACATGATGTTGTATAGATACTCTTGATTTATATCTGTGATATGATTTTCTTTTATCTTTTTACCAAAAAGCTCATAACAAAGGTGCATCAAACTACCTTGCTCCATTACATCAAATCCCTCATCGTTTTGTTTTGGTGCTTGAACTCTTAATTTATTTGTATAAAGATATTGTAGTGGGCAAGTTATATACTTGTTGATTTGTGAAGCAGATAAATGTGTGGCTTTTATATCCTCAACACCATCTCCATCAAAATGAGTCTTATCTGTACTTATTATACTTTCATAGTATATCTTTGTATTTATATCTGGGATATTTGTTTTGTTTTCAAACGATAATTGATTTATACTTTTAACATCACTTATATCTATAATTTCATCAAACTTAGTATCGATAATAATAGATGCTGTTAATTCTCTTTTCTCCCTATAAGAAGCTGTAATTATATATAAGTTTTCACTGAGTCTTTTTAGTTCTTCATATTGTGTTTGTGAACTTGTGAAATAGTTATTGGCTTTAAAATAGTTTATCTCATCATCATAAGTATATAGAAAATTATTAACTGCTTTTGGTGGAAAATGATTTATATCTGTTCCTATAAATATAATATGTTCGTACTTTTTACTGAGTCCCAGTATTTGATTTGCTTCTGTTAGTTCTATGCCTATTTTCTCATCTAATATAGTTTGAGATGCTTTGATATTTTGTTTTGTAGATTCTGTTAGTTTTAGTCCTAGCTTTTTATATAAGAATTCAAGAGATTTTATTGTAGCATTGTAACTATTGAGTGCTATTTGTACTTGTGGATTATTTGTATTAAAATAAGAAGACAAAGGAGTGCCTAAAGAACTATATCCTTTTATTTCATACTCAGATAAAAAAAGTTTATAAAGTGATGCATACTCAGCAATATCCGATGCTACAATTAAAATATCATCACTACTAACACCCTCTTCTAAGAGTTTTCTACTTATTCTTATAGCTGTTTTTACTTCATCAATAGTATCAAATACTTCATTTGATGGTTTTATCAATTTTGTACTTGTTCTATCTATATTTCGTGTAGGTATCTTTTTATATTTTGATAATTTTTCTAAAATTTTATCTTGATATAATGATTTTAGATAGCTAATATCACTAACATTAAAATCATCTATAAAAATATCCTTGTAGTTACTATAAAAATATTTATCCCAATTAAGTAAAACATCTTTTTCTATATCTGATATATCTACAAGATTATATTTGATTTTATACTCTGTATAGAATTTATCTATATCTATCAAAGCATTGAGTTTATCAGATTTTAAAATAGTATCAAATGATACATCATTTCTATTTGATTTAATTATAAATTTATAAATAGTATTTAAACTAACAGCATCACTATCAAGATAGTCAAAATATGATATATTTTCATTTTGAATTATTTTATACATAATAGATGCGCCTATCATATCATCTATTATAATTTCAAAATTATTACTTTCATAAAGTTCTAAAATAAGACTATCAAGAGTTATGATTTTATCGAGTGGTTTTATAGTTGTATCTAGTTTTAAATCTCTAGCTTTTTGATTTGAGTATGTTATGTATAAATTCTGTTTTAATTTATCCATTTGTTAAATATGACTCATAAGCTTATCAAGTATATTTCATGTCTACATCTAAATCCATTTTATCCATCATCCAGTTAATATAGTTCATTTACTTTCTCCCTTAGTTTAATTTCTTTTATTCTGCATAATTTAATTTATAACTTTTGCACGAGAAATACTTTGAAATGTATATTTCATCTTATCTAAAACACTCTTTTAGCTTTGTTACAATTTTATAAATATTATTATTGAATTATTTTTATATAAATTTCTATATCTCATGTACTAGTCACTACATGAGATATTTTGATAATCCTATTATTGCTTACAATTGCACCAGTATCAGTAAATTTGTCAAGTAAGTGATTCAAAAGAAACTGCTGAGTTTAGACTTTAATTTAGTTTTGTGAATTTCGCAGTATTACGGATAATTTTCACAAATATTTAGAATAAAATCTTTTAAAGCTTTTGCCTTTACTTTAGTAATTAATTTAGTTAATCTAACGCCCATTCACATTTAAAGTGCAACAAAACCATCTAAATTAATCTATTAAATTA
>CAWVZX010000016.1:0-15101 GCA_963934755.1 uncultured Arcobacteraceae bacterium
GTGATAATTTTTCTTTTAATAATTCTACATGATCTTCAATTTCTTTTTGATATTGGTCACCATTATTTACATTTTTTAGAGGCAAACCATACGCAGAAAAAATCAGATGAAAATCATTATATTTAGATTGAACTTTTATAATTTCATCACATATAGCTTTATTATACATTTCATTTTTATAAAATGGTTCAATAGTAGTTATATTAAATTTTCCATTTGCATTTCCAATAAAATCTTCGACACTAGATTTTGTTGTTGTAGTAGAATAATGTGGATATAAAGGAAATAAAATAACATCTTTTATATTTTCATTTTCGATTTTTGCACATGCTGTTTCTGAGAAAGGGCTGGTATATCTCATTGAAGTAGTAATAAATAATTCTGGCAACATAATACTCAGTTTTTCAACTAATAAATTAGTTAATTCATGTAGTGGTGATTTACTACCTATCTTGTTATAGTTATCCCAGACTTTGTTTAAACGCATATTTACTATAAAGGATGCAAGCAGAGATCGAAGAGTATCATTTTTAAGAGTCAATATATTTTTATCATTAAACATATTGATTAAAAAACCTTCTAATTCATCTTTATTTCTTGCACTTCCCATATTTAATAAAACTATTGCTTTTTTTTCATTTTTTTCCTATATCTCAATATTTATAATTTCATAACTACAGCAAGAATCCAGATCATTGTCATGAGGAACCAATATAATACCAAACTTATCTATAAAGCTAAGTAGCATACTCATAGGTTCTAGTGCTAGACTATTATCAAAAGCACTCGTTGGTTCATCAGCTAGCTATAAATAAGGTTTCGTAAAAACAGCTCTTGATATACTACATCATTCTAATCGTCCAGCACTTAACTGATGTGGTTTCCTTAAAATTAAATAAAGGATTGTGTTAATAAGATGAAATCAAGTAAAAAATTAGTATCATTTAGCAAAATTAAATAAAGGGAATTAATATGAAAATAATCGTATTAGGAACATTAATATTATCTGTAGCTGCATTTGCAGCTGTTAATCTTGGAGCATGTAAAGGTTGTCATGGACTAAACTTTGAAAAGAAAGCTTTAGGAAAATCTAAAGTAGTATCTGACATGACAAAAGCAGAAGTAAGTGCATCACTTATTGGATATAAGAACGGTACTTATGGTGGTCCAATGAAAGGTCTAATGAAAGGTCAGGTTGCTAAATATAGCGAAGCTGAGTTATCATCTACAGGTCTTGGTAAATAATTTTATTACAAGTAAAATTATTATAAAATCTAGCTACGCTTATAGCTAGATTTTTTAGCTTCTCTTTGACTAATTCAACCTATAAAATACTATTCATCAATTGTCATCTTTTGTATTCTTAAGCAATTTCCCAGTACTAATAAAGAACTAAAACTCATAGAAAGTACAGCTAGTAAAGGTATAACATATCCTGCCATAGCAATTGGGATTGTTATTGCATTATAAATCAATAAAATAGTAAGGTTCTGTTTTATAAATCTAAATGTTCTTTGTGAAATATAATGGCTTTTACAAATCCCTGATAACTTTGCATTTAATATCACAATATCACTAATATCGACAGTAATATCAGTACTGTTTCCCATAGCAATAGATATATCAGCACGGCTAAGTGCCAAAGAATCATTTATTCCATCGCCCACCATTACGATAGTTTGTCCACTATCTTTTAAACTTTTTATATAATCAGCTTTATTTACAGGAGACATTTCAGCATTATAATAATCAATTCCAAGTGCTTTTGCTATATAAGCTACTGTAAAATTATTATCACCACTGCAAAGTATTGTTTTAATATTTTTATCTTTAAAATATTGTATTGTTTCGAGAGCATCATCTCTTAGTATATCTTCTAATTCAAATGTTGCTAACAATTTATCATTTATTCCAAAATGATAAATTGTAGTTTTGTATTCTATATTATTCTCTAATTTCCCCCCATAAATAATATTCCCATTATAAGATGCCCTAATACCCATTGCCGTAATTTGTTCGATTGAATCTAATTTTAATTTTTTTAAATCATCATAATTCTTTTTTAAATATTGTTTTATTGCAACACTGACAGGATGAGTAGAGCTATCAGATAATGAATACAACATATTTAATTCAAGCTGTGTTAATGATAGTGCTACATCTTTTACAGTTAATTTACCTGTTGTAATAGTGCCAGTTTTATCAAAAACAACTGCATCTATTTTTGCAAATGTTTCGATGAATTTAGCCTCTTTAAATAATAATCCTTCTTGTAAAAGCCAACTTATACCTATGAAACTTGCAATTGGAGTAGCTAGTGCTAGTGCATATGGACACGCGATGATGATAACAGATATGGAAATAATTAGTGAGTTCTCAAAATCCCCAATACGGAGGTACCATCCAAAAAAAGTGGCTAAAGATAATGACAAAATAATAATCGGAAAATATATTGACATCTTATTGACTGTCTCTTCAATGCGTAGTTTGGAATTTAATGAATCTTCTAATAACTCTATAGTATTATTCCATGTAGATTTTGCATAGTTTTTCATTGCTTTATATCTACTAACCGAATCAGTATTTATAGTTCCATTAGATATTGCATCTCCTATTGTTTTATGTAAAGGTAAAGATTCTCCACTTATACTACTTTCATCGAAACTACTAAATCCAGATATGACCTCTCCATCTTCAATTACAAGTGTAGTTTCTAAAGGTATTTGAGATTTTCTTTTAATAATAGTATCTACAGCAGATTTTTTTCCTAGAACTTCTAAATATCTTCCAAGCAAAACGAAAGTTATAATCATAGCAACACTAGCAAAATAAGTATCTCCAGTACCACCAAATAAAGCATGTAAGGAATAAATATATGCTAAAGTAGCTCCCCAAGAGACTAAAAAATCTATATTAATAATTTTATTCTTTAATCCGAAATATGCACCCTTAAAAAATATCCAACCACTATAAAATAAAACAGGTGTAGCAAAAATAAATTCTGCCATATTAACAATACCTAGTATCTCGTCATCTACCTCTGTAAAATAAGCTAAATACTTTGCTAACTCTATCGTCATAATACTTATCAAGCCAAAAATTGCAATTGACATTCGCAAGAAATATTTTTTTTGATTTTCAGTAGCTTTTTTTTCATTCTCTGTTCTATTATAATGACGACAAGTAGCTAATGACATTCAAATATTCCTTTTTCTCTATTCTTATAAATCTTCTTATATTTTTTGCTGTGTCCATGCATAGAAATATAAATTCCATTTTTAAGTTTATTTTGTATATAGCCAATTGCTTGCATTAAATTAGAAGTAGCTTCAATTTTATCTAAACTATAAGGTACCATCGAACCAGTCAAAATTATAATTTTATTTTTACTATATTTAGACAAATATTGAGCTGTTTTATTCATCGTATCTGTACCATGAATTACAATTACTTTATCGTATTGAGAATTACGTACATAAGTGGCCAATATCTTTCTATCTGGTTTAGTTATTTCCAAACTGTCTTTAAATAGTAAGCCTTGAATATGCAAATAATCTATTTTAGATGATTTAATGATATTTTCAACTGCACTATTATTATTAGGAACAATTAACTTTCCAGATATTTGATCATAAACTTTATTAAAAGTTCCACCAGTATTTAAAATTAAAATATTTTTATTAGTAGTCATTAGCATCTTCTCTTTTTAGCTTATTTATTATATCTAAAATAGTAATTAATTGGTTTTGAGTACTCTTGAGGGTGAAGAAAGTACACAAAAGTCAAGAATAGAATACAATTAGTAAAGAATTTAAATTAATGCAGTACTTTACTTAAAAATTGCTGAGTTCTTTCTTGTTGAGGATTTTCTAGAACTTGTTCAGGAGTACCTAATTCTTCAATAACTCCTTCATGGAAGAAAGCAACTTTATCTGATACTTCTCTCGCAAATGCAATTTCATGAGTAACTGTAATCATAGTCATACCATCATCTCTAAGAAGTCTAAGTGTGTCAAGTACTTCACCTACAAGTTCAGGGTCAAGTGCAGACGTAACTTCATCAAAAAGCATATAGTCAGGTTTCATAGCTAGCGCTCGTGCTATTGCAAGTCGTTGTTGTTGACCACCTGACATTCTTGTTGGATATACATCAAATTTATCTCCAAGGCCTACATGTCTTAACTCTTTTTGAGCAACCTCTATTGCTTCCTCACGACTCATTTTTAAAACAATTTGAGGTGCTAGTGCTGCATTCTCTAAAACTGTAAGATGAGGAAAAGAATTCCATTGTTGAAAAACCATACCAATTTTTTGCCGTAATTTATTTTGATTTGTTTCTTTAGCATGTACATCAACACCATCAACAAAAATTTTACCTTTTTGTATCTTTTCTATGCCGTTTATACAGTAAAGCAAAGTGGACTTACCACTTCCACTTCCCCCAATTACACTAATAACTTCACCTTTGTTTACCTCTAAGTCAATACCTTTTAAAACTTCTAAGTCTCCAAATGATTTGTGTACACCTTCTATTTTTATCATACTGCCATTTTCCTTTCTACATGTTTTCCATAAAGTGATAATGGATAAGAAATTATAAAATAAAATATCCCTACACCAATTAAAATTTCAAGAGGTTGTTGTGTTCTTGAAATAAGTTGCTCTGATGTTCTAAGTAATTCCATATACCCTATAACTGATACTAAAGCGGAATCTTTTATAACACTAAGGGCAACACCTAACCAAGAGGGGAACACAGTTTTTGTTCCTATAGGTAGTCTAACATATTGTACTGTTTGCCAGTATGTCATACCTAAACTTCTAGCAGCAGTTCGCATAGATTGGTGAACACTTTCAAAGCCACCTCTAAAAACTTCACTCATAAATGCCATAGTATATAACGATAATACAATTGAACCTGAAATAAATGGATCAAGAGGATAACCCATAGCGCCAATATAAGTTGTAAATAAAATAAGTTGAATAATAAGTGGTACACTTCTTAATATATCTAAAAAAGAACCTATGAACATATTAGTGTATTTGTTTGATTCTGCTCTAGCAAATCCAACAATAGCACCTAAAATGGTACCAATAACAATAGCTACAACAGATATATATACAGTATTTAAAATTCCAGTTAATATAAAACCTGAGTCATCCCATGAGAGTGGTGTAAATAAAGAATTCATTATATGTCTCCTTTAAAGAATTTTTTCGAGATCAGATCTGCACTTATTAAAACAAATTTCGTGATAATATAATACATAACAGCAGTCACTGAGAAAAATTCAAGTGTTCTAAAAGATAAAGATTGTAATCTTTGTGTTTCCCCTGATAATTCACCCATACCAACTAAAATTCCAAGTGAACTCATCAATATAGCCCATACAAACTGATTAGTCATTGGATAATGAATTTTTCTAAACATTTGAGGAAGTATTATATATCTATACACTTGAAACTTTGACATTCCTAAAGATTGCGACGCACTATATTGTGTATTTGCAATTGACTGAAATCCACCTCTAAATGTTTCAGCTAAATAACCTGCATTTATAAATACTAAGGCAGATAGAACGGCAACATAAGGGCTAAGGTGTATTCCAAGTGCACCTAGTCCAAAATATGCCATATATATTTGAAAAAGTGCTGGTGTATTTCTAGCTATTTCTATCCAAGTTCCTGATAGGTAATTTAAGATTTTTAATTCTGACATCTTACCTAAAGCTAAAAATACTGCAATAATAATACCTAAAAGCATAGATAAAACTGAAACATGCAATGTTACAAAAGCTGCATTTAAAAGTTCGGGCATCTTGTCAAAAACAATACTCCAATGAAATTCATATTCCATATTTTTTCCTTTCTTAAAGCTTTAACGAGGTCTAAAATAGACCTCTATAAAACCATACATTATGAATTTTATTATTTATTATCTCTTAATGATTGTATTAAGTCTGCTGGTGCATTACTACCAAAATGTGTATTATAAGCTTTATTCATTCCACCATCTCTAATTTGGTGAACTAAAAATAAGTTTAAATATTTAATCCAAGCTGTTTCACCTCTTTTTGCAATAAATCCAACAACATCATCATAATTTGGTACATAAGGACCAGCTACATAATCTTTAAATTCTTTTGATTGAAGTTTTGTAGCAATATTGGTATTTGTAGAAACAATAGCATCAACTTTACCTTGGTATAAACCTAAGTAAGCATCATTTTCAGATTTAAATGCTGTATAGTTATCTATACCCCAACCTTTTTCTTTTGCATACGCTAAATATTCAGTTTCATATGTAGTACCTAAAGCAGCGCCAACTTTAACATTTTTCAAGTCATCGAAAGAGTTAATATTTTTGCTTTTTTTGGATATAACTTGAAATTTGAATACAAAATATGGATATGAAAATCCAACAGATTTTGCTCTTTCTAGTGTATCAGAAGTTGATCCAATAACTACATCAGTTTTACCTGAAATTAAAGAAGGTATTCTAGCTCCCCAAGTAAGATTCATAACATTAGCTTTTACACCAATTGCTTTTGCTAAATCATTACAGTAGTCTACATCAAATCCTACAGGTTTATTTTTTGCATCCAAATATCCCATTGGTGGGAAATCTAAAACAACACCACAATTTAATGTACCTGCTTTTATAACATCATCTAATCTATCTGCACTTGCAGTATTAAATATACCTAAAGTACTAAGTGCTAATACAGCAAGTGAAATCTTTTTAATCATCTTCATATTTTGTCCTTTTATTTCTCATGTTGGATACCTTTATCTAAGAACCCAAACAACATTAATCTAATCTTTCAATTATAATTACATAACATAATTAAAATTTGATAAAAAATTATCTCATAGTACAACTTAATGTGAACTTATAAGCATCTCATATGGAACCGTCAGCATGAGATATTCGTTTTTCAATTACAGCCTTTGAGTCTGTATCTCTATTGTGTAATCGCTTTTCTAATTCATTAATGGTTGGGGTAGTTATAAATACGCTAGTAGTGATATGCTTTAATTTTTTTATAATCTGTTCAATACCTTGAACATCAATATCAAAGATAAGCAATTTAGACTCATTTAATGCTTCTTTGATACTCGTATTCTATATTTTCCATTCCCTAAAGCTTTAACGAGGTCTAAAATAGACCTCTATAAAACCATAGATTATAAATTATATTATTTATTATCTCTTAATGATTGTATTAAATCTGCTGGTGCATTACTAGTGAAATGTGTTCAATAAGCTTTGCTAATACCAGCATCTGTAATTTGCTGAACTAGTTAGTGTACCAGAAGTTTATCCAACAACAACATCGTTTAGCTTCAATCAAGACGCCCATTCCATCTATGGCACCTAGAATTTTTACTCATTCTAGCAGAATATCCACTTGGTGCTTCATCTAAAATATCATCACAATTTATGTTACTTTCTGCTTCACCAGTTCTATAATATCTACCTGCATTTGCAGTACTAAACATACCTAAAATTGCAACTGACAATACAGCAAGCGAAATTTTTTTAATCATCTTCATATTTTGTCCTTTTATTTCTCATGTTGGCTATCTCTATCTAAGAAGCCAAATAACATTAATCTAATCTTTTAATTATACTTACATTAAATAATTAAAATTCGATAAAGAAATTATCTCAGACTTAAGCTAAATACAAGCTGAAAAAAAATTAAATATAGTTATTAATTATATTTTACCAGTATTATCAATGGTTTCTTCTCTTAAATATTCTTCCAATTTGTTATTATTTCATCTTTATTATACAATGACTGCTTTACAAGTGAGCTTCTCGCAATAGAAATAAGTTGCTGTGAAGCTATTTCAAAACTATCATTGACTATTAAATAATCATATTTATCAATATAATCAATCTCGACTATAGCATGCGATATTCGTTTTTCAATTACAGCCTTTGAGTCTGTATCTCTATTGTGTAATCGCTTTTCTAATTCATTAATGGTTGGGGTAGTTATAAATACGCTAGTAGTGATATGCTTTAATTTTTTTATAATCTGTTCAAAACCTTGAACATCAATATCAAAGATAACCAATTTAGACTCATTTAATGCTTCGTTAATTACTTTAGAGGATGTGCCATAATAATTTCCATGAACTTCTGCCCATTCTAAAAAGTTGCTTTTTTTGACATCTTCATCAAATTCTTCTTTTGTAACAAAGTAATAATCTACACCATTAACTTCCCCAACTCTAGGCTCTCTAGTTGTAGTAGAAATGGAAAAGTAATAATTGTCTATAACTTTGTATACTTCTTTGAGCAGTGAGCTTTTACCACAGCCACTAGGACCAGACAATAATAATATTGCACCCCTTACATAAACATTATTCACTTTTTATATTGCCTAATTTAATTTGAAGAGTAACATCATGACCATCAATCAATAAATCAATAATATTTTGATTAAATTTATTTAACAAAGGTGTTAATTCTATGAGTTCAAAATTATTTAACAATACCTTAATTGGCTCATTATCAAATTTACTTTCATTATGGCTAAAAGTATTTACTTCGTGAATTGCATCATCTATAAGAGAGGATAAATCTATCAATCCATTATCAACGCATGTATCTGAAAAATCATCTTCATTAATATCATCATTTAATTTAATTATGTCTTGTAAATTTGAAAGTTCTTTTGTATCTAATATCCCACCTTCATTTAAAGATGATAAAGAGACTATACAATCATCGTTATCTTTTTCAATATCTTCTACAAAACTATCTGAGTCTTCAACATCTAACTTCATATCTATTTCATCAATATTCGAGATATACATTTTAGAATTATTTCTTTTATTTAATATTTCAAGTTGAGACAACAAGATTAATTCTAAAGAAGATGGTAAGAAAGGCGAAGGTATTAGAAAATCATTAGCAGTTTCAAATGGTAATTCCTGTTTAGAAATTGCACCCATAATGCTTGAGTAAGACTTTATATTGTTAAATTTATTATCAATAAATTCACTATCAATGATAATAATATCTGCATTTTCCTCTACTTTAACTTCATTTGATATTTCAAGTTTTATACCTATTTTCTTACAAACTAATGTAAATATATGGATAATAATTGGTTTGCTAGATATAAGAATTAGGCTTTTAGTCATAACATTTTCAGTAATCATTATTTTATTTGCTCCAATCTACATTCATTTAATTTGTATACTTTATCGCATTTATTTGCTATCTCATTTTCATGAGTAACCATAATTAATCCAGAATTATTTTTTTTCACATAATCAAACAAAACATCCATAACTTCACTTGCAGTTTGTGTATCTAAATTCCCTGTTGGTTCATCTGCAAAAATTATCTTTGGTTTTTTAACCAAAACTCTTGCACAAGATAACCTTTGTTGTTGCCCACCGCTTAGTTCACCAATACCTTGTTTCATTACATGACTTATATTTAATGTATTTAATAATGACTGATCAATTTTATTATTACTTAACAATTCAGAAATCTTTAAATTCTCATTAGCATTAAAACCTCTAAATAAGTAATGTGCTTGAAATATAATTCCAAAATCATTTCTTCTTATTTCTAAAAGTTCTTTTTTTGATATATCAAATATGTTCTTTTTATTGTAGTACACTTCACCTTTATTTGGAATCAATAAAGTTGAAAATATATTTAATAAAGTTGATTTACCACTACCGCTTATACCTATAATAGCTATAGATTCCCCTTTATGCAATGATAAGTTTATATTTTTAAATAGAGGATAATCGAAATCGTGAGTGACTGCCCTTACTTCAAGTAAGGGCAAAATTGAATCTTCATGATTATTGTTATTATCAGTCATAATTCAAATACTAAATTATTATTTAGCCATTTGTGCAGCTACTTCAGCTGCAAAATCTTCTTCTTTTTTCTCAATTCCATCACCTAGTTCATATCTTACATACTCAACTATTTCAATAGAAGCATCACATTCTTTGATTGCTTGTTCAACAGTTTTAGAATCATCCATAACATATGGTTGACTTAAAAGTGCATGAGCTGTGTCTAATTGTGTATTATCAGTAATAAATCTTTCAATTTGTCCAGAAATAATTTTATTCCAGATTTTTTCTGGTTTACCTTGAGCTTTTAAATCTACTTTCATATCCTCTTCAGCTTCAGCTATTGCTTCTTCAGTTAGTTGAGAACGACTAACAAATAAAGGTATTTTTTTTTCTGCTTTACCAAGTCTATGTAACTCAATATTTAATTTTTCAATATCAGCAATGATACCTTTATTTTCTGACTCAATAAACTCAGGAGCTAAATCTTTGTAAGAAATCACTGTTGGTTTCATAGAAGCAGCATGCATTGCAACTTTTTTCAATAATTCAATAGTTTTTTCTTTAGCTTCAGGAGTACAAGTTGCTGCTAAAATAACACCAACTTTTCCTAAATGAACATAGGCATTAACAACACCAGTATCAGTAGATACTGTTAGCATTTTTCTAGCAACAATATTTTCACCGATAATTGCGATTCTAGAGTTTAAATACTCTGCAAAATTAACACCGTTAATTTCTGTTTTATTTAATTCTTGAGTTGTAGACACAGCTTTACTTTGAACATGTGCTGTAATTTCATCTTTAAGTGCTAAGAAGTTAGCATTTTTAGCAACAAAATCAGTTTGAGAATTTAACTCAACCATTGTTGCTTTTGTATTATCTTCATTAACTAAAATAGATATTAATCCTTCAGCCGCAACATTAGAAGATTTCTTAGCTGCTTTTGATAAACCAGCTTCTCTTAAATGTTTTACTGCTTCATCAAGATTACCATCTGTTGCATTTAATGCTTGTTTACAATCAAGCATACCTGCCCCAGATTTTTCTCTTAGTTCTTTAATTAATTTTGGAGTTGCACCAGCCATAATTATTTTGCCTCTTCTGTTGCTACTTCTACTACTTCAGATGGAATTTCTACTGCTTCTACTACTACTTCAGCTGGTATTTCTTCAATTATTTCTGCAAGCTCTGCCTCTGTAACTTCAACTATTTCGCCATTAGCTTCTGCGTATGCAGCTTTACCTTCATTCATTGCAGCTGCCATTTCATTACAAAATAATTGTACTGATCTAATTGCATCATCATTCCCTGGGATTGGAAAATCAATTAAATCTGGATCACAGTTAGTATCTACAGGAGCATAAACTTTAATTCCAAGTCTTCTAGCTTCTAAAATAGCAATATGTTCTTTCACTGTATCAATAACAAACATCATATCAGGAAGATTTTTCATGTCTTTGATACCACCAAGATAATTTTCTAATTTTTCTTCTTTTCTAGTAAGCATTAAAGCTTCTTTTTTAGTCATAAGATCAAGTTGACCTTCTTCTCTCATTCTCTTAATGATTTCTAATTTTCTGATTGATTTTTTCATTGTTGGGTAGTTTGTTAACATTCCACCTAACCATCTGTGATTTACATATGGCATACCACAATCTAAAGCTGCTTTTTTAATAGCTTCTGTAGCTTGTTTTTTTGTACCAATAAAAATCATTGTTTGACCTTCGGCAGCTGCATCTCTAACTAAAGTATAAGTGTATCTAAAGTATCTAAGTGTTTTTTGTAAATCTATAATATAAATATTTTTTCTTACACCGAAAATGAATTTTTTCATTTTTGGATTCCATCTTCTTGTTTGATGTCCAAAGTGAACACCACATTCTAATAAGTCTTTCATTGTAACCATAATTTTTCCTTCTTTTTAGCAATTTTGCCAGATTAATTTTCGAGTTTGTTTTGATGTATATCAAAATAATATATACAATCATCCTCTGTAGCCATTCATACCAATATATTAAATAATATAAAAATACAACTCTTATAGAATTGCTACATGTGAATTTCACAATAAATAAACTATAAAAAAATATAATTTTATTTAAAGGACTGCGATTTTACCTAATTAATGTTTAAGTTATACTTTAAGTATTTTAAAAGCCTCTTCAAGATCAAGAGTTCCTTCATAAAATGCTTTTCCTATAATACAACCAGCTATATTTCCATTTGCTTTACAATTAATAATATCATTGATATCTTTAACTCCACCAGAAGCAATAGTGTCAATTCCACTAGCTATTGCTATTTCTTGGGTCCATTCTGCATTTACACCACAAAGCATTCCATCTTTTGAGATATCAGTACAAATTATTGCTTGTACACCTGCATTTGCAAATTCAAGTGCTAAGTCAGTAGCTTTCATATTCGAAACTTCAGCCCAACCCTCGACGGCAACCATTCCATTCACAGCATCAATACCTACAGCAATAGGATATTTAGCAGCCATATCCTTTACAAATTGTGGGTCTTTTACTGCAATACTTCCAAGAATCAGTCTATTGACTCCTAGTGCTAAATACATTTTGATAGTCTCTTCATCTCTAATTCCACCACCAACTTCTATTTTAAGATTGCAATTTTCTCTTATTTTTTTGATTTGTTCTAAGTTTGCTGGTTTTCCTGCAAAAGCTCCATTTAAATCTACTATATGAACCCATTTACTTCCTAGCTCTTCAAACCTCTTAGCAACCTGCCAAGGCTCATCACTATATATTTTTGCACTTTCCATAAGACCTTTACTCAGTCGTACAGCTTTTCCATCTTTTAAATCTATGGCTGGTAATAGTTCCATTTATGTTTTCCTTTTAGTTAAATAAGTTTATGAATTTTTCTTTTAGTTCATCAAATTTTTGATGATTGTTATCAAATTAAAAATATTATCCTTAGCTTCAAATGCAATAATTAACACTCTCTTGCCTCATTAACTTTATATAAGTGTCATTGAAGTCGATCAGCATCATAACGATAGCATCTAATACGTACTTTTGCATATATCTTCCTATTATCTTAATTTATTAAATCTAGCATAACCTATTTTAATAAGTTTTAATAGTGGTGCTCTATATGAACGAAATACATATTTTTTAATAAAATATGCTAGTAATCCCTTGACATTTATTAATCCATATAAGTTACCAACAGCATATGTACCACCAAGTGCGATAAGGACACCCTCAAGTTTTGGATAACAAGCATTTAACTTTTTACCCTTAATCATTCTATTTACATTATCACCAGTGGTAGTTCCACTAAATCTAGCAACAGTTACATTTGGAGGTAAAATATCGCCTTTTTTATCTTTAATTTCAGCCATATCTCCAATAATAAATATATTTTCATATTTATCTGTTTGCATATATTCATTAACAATGATTTGACCTCGTTTATTTTTATGAACATCTAAAACTTCAGTAATTTTAGAGGCCTCAATACCACCAGTAAATACAATAAAAGATTGATTGATTTTTGTACCATTAGTTAAGTAGATATAGTGCTCATCACATCTTTCCATTTTCGATCCAGTTATTATATTGATTCCTAAATCTTTTAATCTTTTATGTGACATATTAATAATATCTTTTGGTAGACCTGGCAAAATTGTTGCAGAACTACTAATCAATGAGATTTGAAGATTATCACAAGCAAAGTTACCTCTTTTGAAGAATTTGTTTGCATTATGTGCCATTTCTGCTGCAATTTCAACGCCAGATAAACCAGCGCCAACAACAATAATATTTGTGTTATTACATTTTTTTACCTCATCCGAAATTTTTTCAAATAACTGGTTTTCAAAACTTTGTTTAAAAAATATAGCCCTATGAAGCTTTTTAATATCTTCTGCATTATTTAATCCGGTTATGCTTTCAGGGAAAAATGTTCTTGCACCTGCTGCCATAATTAAGTAATCAAATTCTACCGTTTCTTGTTCTTGGGTATATATTTTGTTTACATTTGTATCAATATTTCTCACTTTTAAATTTTTGAATTCTAAATGATCATGATCAATACCCGTACATAAAGTTGTTAAATCAATTGTAACATCTGCCATATTTGACTTATTTGCAATCAAATCATAAACTTCTGGCTGTAGATTATGAAATGTATGCTTGTCAACCAATGTTATTTTTATATCTTTGTTCTTAACTAATTCTCTTAATGCATATATACCTGCATATCCTCCACCAATAATTACAACTTTTTTCATCAACTCTAATCCTTAAAATAACTTATTTTTATCTCTATTACTAAATGCTTTTGTTTTATATTTTCATAAAATTCTTTAGTATTTGTATACCATTGTCATGTGATTTTTCTGGATGTGATTGAAGCCCATAAATATTGTCTTTTTGAACAGCACTGGTAAAGTCATAACCATAATGAGTCATCCCTATTGAATATGCTTTTGGAGTTACCACATGAAATGAGTGTACGAAATACAAATATGGATTTTCTAATTTCTCAAAAAGTTTACATTTTTCATGAAATATTTTATTCCACCCCATATGGGGAACTTTATGATCATCCATATCCATTTTTGATTTATCAAAAGCTATTACTTTTCCAGGAATCAAACCTAGACCTTTAGTAAATCCAAATTCATCTGATGATTCAAATAAAAGTTGCATTCCAAGACAAATACCTACCACAGGTTTACCTGTTTTAGCAAATTCCAATATTGCATCATGCATACCTGTCTTTTTAAGATTTTCCATCGCATCTTTAAATGCCCCAACACCTGGTAATATCAATCGATTATATTCTTGTATTCTATCTGGGTTATTAACGATGTCTGCTTCAACACCTATTAGTTTACAAGCATTATACACACTAGCTAAATTCCCCATATTATAATCAACTATTGCAAGCAAACTTATCCTTTATATACAAACATACATTTTGATAGATTCTATCATACTTTTTCATCACTTATCTTTAAAAGTAAATTTTATTAATTAACTTTTATTTTAATTGATTTTAAAGTTAATATCGATATATTTCGCTTAATAAAAAAGGATTTAAAATGTTTACTATTAATATAGATAAAGAGTGTGGTTGTTTCAAAAGAAGTGGTTTCAAAAATAATGCAAGTTTTGAGTCAAATGATGATGCTTTAATTAAAGCAAATTCTATGCTATCTCATATGAATAAAAATTTTTGTGCTAAACATTCATTTGCTTTAGCAGAAGATGGAAGTACTTTAC
>CAWVZX010000017.1:0-13990 GCA_963934755.1 uncultured Arcobacteraceae bacterium
CAAGAAAAGTATATAAACCAAGGAGTTCCTACGATAAATTTGTACGCTACCGTTCCCCAGAATCTACTATCATTACTATGGTCTCGATTATCACCCATCATAAAAAATTCGCCTTCAGGTACTTGCATAGGAATAGTGTCAAAAATAGCTCTATGTGGAGTGTTTGTTTTTTGAACTGTTTCATCATTATGAATACCTGGATGTTCTTTTTTATATGGATTTTCTACATACAATTTATCCCCAACTCTAGCTATATTATAATCTTCAAAGTTTTCTAGAATATAGTTGTTACCTTCTTGAAAATGAATATATAGGTTTTTGTTTTGCAGAAATAAAATATCCCCAGCAGTTGCCACACATCTTTTTACATAATGTATTTTTTCATTATGTGGATATCTGAATACTACGATGTCACCTCTTTGTGGTTTGTCACCTTCTATTAAGTGTCCATTTTCATTAAAGTCTGGTAATACTTTCCACTCTAGCCAAGGAAGTCTGGGTGTGGGTATTCCATAAGCAAATTTCTTTACAAAAAGCATATCTCCTATTAAAAGTGAGTTTTTCATACTTCCACTAGGGATTACAAATGCCTGCGCTACAAAAAAAATAATACCTAGAACAATTACAACTGTACCTGTCCATGAACTACTCCAGTGATAAAGTTTTTTTAAAATATTCATCTATACTTCTTCCTTATATCTCAGCTTTGCTGATTTTATAGTATTTTTGAGTAACATTGCTATAGTCATAGGACCAACCCCACCTGGAACAGGTGTGATATATGAACATAGTGAGGCAACATTTTCATAGTCTACATCACCTACTAGTTTACCACTATCAAGTCTATTGATACCTATATCTATAATAATTGCATCTTTTTTTACCATATCTTCTTTTATGAGATTTACTACACCTACACCTACACAAATTATATCAGCATTTAAAGTGTGTTTTTTTAAATCATCAGTATGAATATGACATATTTCAACAGTAGCATGTGCATTTAATAATAGTGTTGCTATTGGTTTACCCACAATATTAGAAGCTCCCACTACACATACATTTTTCCCTTTAGGATCGATATTGTATTCCCTAAATAATTCCATTACACCATAAGGAGTAGCAGGTATAAAACCATCAAGACCCGATACAACACGACCTACATTATAGGGGTGGAAACCATCGACATCTTTTTTATGGTCGATTGCTTCAAGCATAGCAGTTGTATCTATATGTTTTGGAAGTGGAAGTTGTACTAAAATACCATCTATATTTGGGTTGTTATTCATCATTGAAATAATTTCTAAAATACTGTTTTGCGAAATTGTTTCTGGCATCTCATGCGCTATACTATAAATACCAGCTTCCTTACAAGCTTTACTCTTCATACGGACATAAGCAGCACTAGCAGGATCAGCACCAACTAGAATTACAGCTAAACCTGGGGTGATACCTCTTTTTTGTAATAATTCAACCTCTTGTTTAACTTTTGCTCTAATTTTAGTTGATAACTTTTTACCATCAAGTATAGTCATATACGATTCCTTTTGCAATTAGTATAGGTATCATAACTAACATTTTATAAAAATGTGGTTAGGCTTTTTAATCTAGCATTTTATATGTGATTTTATATGTGACAATTTATAGATATAATATGTTGGAGGTTTTAATGATAAAATTTATATTTACGACACTCTTATTATGTACCTCTATTTTGTATTCTAAAGTGCTAACGATTAATGATGATGTAAAGCTATATGATATACTACTATCGTCACAAATTTATATAGATAAAACTCGAAAACTCACAATTGAGGAGATAATTAAAAAATCTAAAGAGTTTGAAGATAATGATAAAAAATTGCTAGGATATGGATATTCACCTTCTTTTGATGTGTGGATTAAGTTTACTTTGAAAAATGAGAGCAATCAAACTATTTATAAACTATTAGAATATGCTAACTCTATGACTACAGATATTGTTTTTTATGATATTACAAATAATACGAGGACAGAAGAAGGACTTTTCTATACATCCTCTACTCGTAGTAGTATAAATCCAACATTTAAAATAATGATTACTCCATATCGAACAAAAACTTACTATATAAAAGCATCATCATATATCACAACATTGATTATAAAATTAAATCTTTATAAAAATGAAGATTTTTATGCAGATGAGCTCAAACACCAAGCAGTATTGTTCTTATTTTTTGGTGCTATGCTGGTATTGGCTATTTACAATCTATTTATATATTTTTTCACTAAAGATATTAGTTATTTATGGTATGTTTTATATGTCATTGGTATATCTATACACCATACTTTATACGTAGGTATTGCAAATTTATATATCGTAGATAACAGTGCTATGAACATTATTGTGCGATTTGCATCCTTATTTATAGCAATTCCTATATTCTTTTTAGCACTATTTTTAAAAAGTTTTTTACATCTTAATAGATATTCAATTATAAATACAATATTAAATTATATATTGGCAGTATTTCTTTTAACTTTAGGTATTTATGTAGTATCTGATATATTAAATCAGTATAGAAATGTATTTACTATGTTGTTACTACTATATTTAATAATCATTGTCGTATATTTAGTATATAAGAAAAATAGACAAGCATACTTTATAGCTGCAGGTTGGTTGATCTTATGTATAGGTATTCTAATTATGTATCTATCGAGTGCTGGTATAATTAATATTTATAAGTCATTTCCTTATATTGTTGAAGTGTCGTTATTAGCAGAAATTATATTATTTTCTATTGCATTATCTGATAAAATCAATACTCTTCACAAAGATAAAATCACTGTAAATCAAGAGTTAATACATCTAAAAGAAACAGAAAATATACGACTAGAGAAACAGGTGATTGAAAAAACAAAAGATTTAAATATAAGTTTGGATGAAAAAACTTTATTGTTACAAGAACTAAATCATAGAGTAAAAAACAATATGCAGATGATAATATCGCTTATAAGACTTCAGTCCAATGATATAGAGGAGATAAAGGTAAAAAATCTTTTCTTAACTACGGAAAATAGACTAAATGCAATGAGTCATGTTCATGAACTACTGTATCAAAAAGATGATATATCATATATCAATGCCTATGAATATTTTACGATACTAATAGAGGGACTTCAAGAAACATATACAAAAGATATAAAGATTAATTATAAAATAGACTCAAATATACCAACAGAACATGCTATAGAATCAGGAATCATCTTAAATGAGTTAGTAACCAATTCCTTAAAATATGCCTTTACGAAAGAGGATGGGCAGATAGATATTTTTTTATCACAAAAAGCAGGTAAATATTCGTTAATTATACAAGATAATGGTATAGGCTACGATAAAGAAAGCATAAAAAATTCATTTGGACTTATATTGGTTACTACATTAGTAGAGTCTAAACTTCAAGGTACGATAGTAACAGATACAAAAGATGGTGTAAAAACAAAAATTATTTGGAGTGAAGAAGATGCAGAAAACTAAAGTTCTCATAGTAGAAGATGAAACGATTGTAGCCATGGAGTTAAAAGCTGAGCTTATAAAGCTTAATTTTGAAGTCACTAATATAGTTTCGACACAAAAAAAAGTGATGGATTCAATTAAAAATAATGTGCCTGATATTATCTTGACGGATATAAAACTTGGTAAAAATGAAAATGGTATTGAAATAGCAAAGGAGATACATAAAACTAAAAAGATACATATTCTTTATCTTACAGCATTTTCAGATGATATTACTATGCAAAGAGCATTTGATACTAATCCTATAGGATATATAGTAAAACCTTTTAAACCTGAAGAATTAAAAATAAATATAAATCTAGCTATGTATAAAATAAACGAAACTAATAATTTAATAGTAAATGAAAATTTTATAAATATAGGTGAGAGTTTTTACTTCGATATGGCAAATACACATCTTTACTTTAATGATAAGTTTATAAAACTTGGTCAAAAAGAGGTACTTCTTTTATCTATACTTATAAAAGCAAAATCTACAATAGTACAGTTCTGTACTTTAGAAGAGAATATTTGGGAAGGAAATCAACCATCCCAAAGTGCTCTAAGAACTTTAGTCTATAGACTAAAAGGGAAGCTAGGAAACAATATAATAGAAGTAACTTATGGCTATGGATACAGTCTCATACTTCCTTAGTAAATTTTATCTTTATTTCTTAGCCTCTTTACATATATACCCAAATATAGCATTATTATAAGCCTAAGTAATATACATGGCAAAATACTCATTTACTCACAATCACATCTATATAAAACTACATAGGTGCTTTATATATTTTCCATTAGTCCTTTTATAAAATAATAATCAGATAAAAAATCACATAAAAAATAAACTCAATAACATTTAAGGATAAAAAATGAAAAATATCAACATAAACAAAAACACTGCACTATTTGCATTAGAGCAATTAGTAGAACAAAATATAAACAAAAAACTAACTTATATGCCAGATAGTTTCAATAAACAACAGGTCCAAGCCTTAGAGCTTTTTAAACAAAGATTATTTTTAGAAAAAACTATTGATGAAGCCATCACTTTCAATAAAAAATTAGTTTTTCCAAATGAAAATAAAAACTTACATTTAGCAACAAGTGCAGAGGATCTAGTCGATGTATTTCAACTACGAAGTGAAGTATATACCAGTATAAATTATAATGAGGAATTTCCAGATGTGATAGAGGGCTTAAACTTTGATAATTATGACAGTAACTCTGCTATATTGTATTGTAAAAAAAATAGTACACTTACGGGAACAATAAGACTTATATTTGATTCTGATAATAAACTTCCATCAGATGAAAAATTTTCCTTGGATGATCAACGAAAAGACTATAATGTTATTGGCGAACTATCAAGACTAGTTGTTTTACACCAAACTAAAGGAATGTGTTTTGAATTTAAATATTTAATGCAAGGTATTTATCATTTATTTATGAATAATGATCTTGATTTGGGAATATTAGGAATCAAGGAAGAGCATTATAAGTTATATTCAAAACTTGGAGGAATTAATATTCTTGATAAATTAGAATGTTATGGAAATATTAATTTATCTGCTCTAATTTTATCTTGGAATCTATTGGAAACCTCAACTTTTTTCAAGAAGGCTTTTTTAAGTTAATGAAATAACTATGTCGTAGTAGTATATAAATATGGGTCGTGCTATTATGACTGAATAGAATTATTTGGGAGGCAGTTAACACTGCCAAACTTAATTTTTTAGATAATATTTCAGAAGAATATTCATCTTTATTGTGTATGTGACTTTATATGTGATTATATTCTGGTAGAATTTTTATAACAAATAATTCAGAAGGATTAAAATATGATCGCAGTAAAAAAAAGTGAATTACATAACAAATATAAATGGCCTACTTCCAGAGTTAAGAAAAATAATTTTCTAGAAACGAAAGATTTAAATATTGTTGGTAGTAAAAAAATAGTTGCTAATAAAAATAGTGATGATGTTTTATATCTTGTAAATAATCACATCTCAAGATTTGACGACTATTATGCAAGTTTAAATTTTAAAGCTACTTTCCTCATTATAGGAAATATAACTTTTTTTGGATTTCTTTTGTCTTCTTTTGACAAAATAAATATATATATTTTCAATATTCATGTCTTATTGATGCTAATATCTTTAGCATTTGTACTAATAGCTATTAAACAATATTTTAAAATTTATAAAGGCAAAAATAGTTTATTATTATTTAAGGATATTATAAATATGGAGAGTAATATGTTTATTGATAAAATAGATTCCTTATCAAAAGCAAACTATATACAATCTCTTAAAGAGCAAAATATAATTTTAGCACACGGTTTAATATTAAAGATGAACTATCTCTACAAATCTAGTATTTTTAGTATGTTCAATATTATATTATTATTTTTGTGTATTCACTCTTACTACTAAGATATAGCAAGAGGAATTCAAAAAATTAGACAATGCTATTACATTATGTAATATAATATAAATTTAATTATCAATAACCTTTAATTTTGTTTCTAAATAAAATGTACCAAAAGGTACAAGTGAAGTTATGAATGCCATACTAATAAATGATATTTTCCATTTATATTCTCTTGCTGTGACAAGTAATAAGAATACAAATAGTAAAAATAAGACACCATGACCCATACCGATATATTTTACCATAAGTGGGTCACCTAATACATATTTTATTGGCATTGCAATAAATAATAATACTATAAATGAGATACCTTCTAAAAATGCAATAAGTCTAAATCTTTTTAAGTTCGTTCCTAACAATGTTGATCCTTTTTTAGAGAATGATATCATAATATAATTTAATATTATTTAATAAAGTGATGTATAATTTTTTGTTGAGAAATTAATGATTTTATATAATCTTTTGGAAGTATTTCACAGCTTAAATAGTCACTTACTATTTTAAATATAAAAATATTATCTGGGTTTAAATGTTCCAAACTAATTTCATGAAAATATTTTGCTTCCATATCATAAAGTGTTGAAATTTGAACTAAAGAATCTATAGTTACTGCATCTTTACTGAGTAAAGGAAGAGATGGGATTTCTCTTAGCACTTGATTTGTACAGTAAAGACTTCCTATTTTTATCTTTGTATCATTGCAACCAGCAATGCCGATGTTGAAAGCTTTTGTGATACTGTAGTTTAAAAATACATCATGCATAGATGAAATAGTATTTTGTTTTCCTATACCAGAAATTAAAATAACGATGTCATCATTTATATAGATTGACGAATTGACTATTTTAAGTTTATAATATTCTATAAAACTTTGGGCTTCACATAAAAGAGCAGTGTGTATAAGTATCATATATTAAAGTATTTAGCTTCTTTATTTGGCACTATGATAGCTACAGTACTCTGTTCTGGATGTATTTGAAATGTTTCACTAAGCTCCACACCAAATTCTTCTGGTTTAAGTAAATCGAAAATATCTCTATTCATAGCTAGATCTGGACAAGCTGCATAGCCTGGACTATATCTACAGCCTTGATATTGTTTCATTCTGACATCACTTAAAGTTGGTTTTTCTTTATTGACAATATTTAAATCTAGTCTAACTTGCTTATGTACTAACTCAGCACAAGCTTCAGCTAGCTCTACACCTAAACCATGTACTTGGTAGTATCTTACAAAGCTTCCTTCATCATATATATTCTTTTCAAAATCAGTTATCTTAAGCCCCGAACTTACAAAACTAAAGGCAACTGTATCAAATGAATCCCGCGAAAAATAATCACTTAAACATCTATGTGGAGATGCACCTTGTCGTGGAAAATCAAAAGTTTTTAAAATATTTTTTTGTTTCTCATCATAAATATGAAGCTTAGTATCTTCTGATTTACAATAGAAATATGAGTATAAAATAATAGGGTCAAAAACTTTTTTGTCTAAAAATTCATCTTTTAAGCCATTATAGATTTCTTGTACAACTTCTTTTTCATAGCTTAGAAATTTATCTTTATCTTGTGTACCTTTTTTATATCCCCATCTTTGTCTAAATAAAACTCTATGATTTATCCACTCAAAAGCTAAAGCTGGATCAAAATCTTTACTCATATTTCTTTTACTGTAAAAAGGGGCAGGGTAGTTATGTTTGTTTTCTAATAAAAGAGGTGTATGAATATCATCATTAAATACTACTTTTTCTTTTTTCTCAACATCATCATAAACGATTAAATCTGCTGCCATATTTGTATCTAATGTACCACCTACTTCAACTCTTTGCATAGCAATAACACCATCAAAAGCATCTCTACAATAAAATATATCACCATCATAAATGGGACGACAAAAATCATCGACAAATTGTTTTGTTAAGGCAGCTCCACCTATTAAAATAGGTATATTCAAGTTTCGTTTTTGTAGCTCAACAAGGTTTGCTTTCATCTCATTTGTAGATTTTACAAGTAATCCACTCATTCCAATTGCACTTGCATTATGTTCTTTTGCAGCTTCTATAAAAGAATCTATAGAAACTTTTATACCGATATTAATTACTTTAAAACCATTATTACTTAAAATAATATCAACTAGATTTTTACCTACATCATGTACATCCCCTTTAACGGTTCCTAGTACTAAAATAGTTTCTGATTCTTTTTCAATCTTTGGTAAAAAAGGATTAAGCATATCTACACAAGCTTTCATTGTTTCAGCACTTTGAAGTACAAAAGGTAACTGCATAGCACCACTTCCAAAAAGTATACCTATTTCTTTCATTCCGTCAATTAGCCATTCATTTACAATAGTTTCAGCAGGCGTTGTATCTTTTAATAGTAAAGCTAAAGGTAAAAGTCTATTTTTATCTCCATCTTTTAAAAGCTGAATTACTTTTTCATAATCAGTAAGTTTTTCATACTCTTCATCGCTTTGTTGTTCTACTGCCACAATATCAGAAAAATGTTCGATAAAAGTAAAAAGTGGATCACCATCTTCATGATTATTAAATAGTAAATCTTCACATATTTTTAAATCTTCCTTACTCATTTTACTAGTAGGTATTAGATGTTTTACATTTAAAATAGCAGAAGTCAATCCAGCTTGAATACAATGATGTAAAAATACACTATTTAAATAAACTCTTGCATCTTTATCTAGTCCAAATGAGATATTTGAAAGTCCTAGTGTCGTTCCAACTTCAGGATGCATAGTTTGAAATTCTCGTATAGCTTCAATTGTTTCAGTTGCAGCCGTTCTGTATTCATCATCTCCACTACCAACAGTAAATACTAACATATCAAATACTAAATCAGCAGGATTAATTTTGTGTAAAGTTACCGCTCTTTGATATATTCGTTCTGCGATTTCAACTTTTTTTGCAGTTGTTTTAGCCATAGCAACTTCATCTATTACTAAACAAACTAAACTTGTACCAAATTTCTTAGCCATTTGACATATCTCATCAAATCGCTCAATTCCATCTTCAAGGTTTACTGAGTTTAACATAGGTTTACCACCTATTAATTTCAGTGCTTGAACTAGTGCAGGAATTTGAGTAGAATCAGGCATAAGTGGTAAGGAGATTTTTTGAGCATACAGCGATGCTACTTCTTCCATATCTTTTGTTTCATCACGACCAGCAAATCCAACACTAACATCGATAATATGAGCTCCTGATCGTACTTGTTGTTGTCCCACTGTTAAAGTACCTTCAAAATCTTCAGCTTTAAGTAACTCTCTAAATGCTCTTGAACCTGTAGCATTACTTCTCTCACCTATTAAAAGTGGTGATGGAGTTTGTTTGAGTTCTACAGTATTAAATAAGGAAGCTAAAGAAGTAGGGTGACTCCCTGTAGCTATTTTTGGTATGATATGTTGAACATCTTCAACAAGTTTTTGAATATGTTCAGGTGTAGTTCCACAACAACCACCTAGGAAACTAACTCCATCAAATTCTAAAAGTGATTTTTGCGCTTCACTAAATTCTTCAGGTCCCATAGGATAAAAACTACGCCCACCTCTATTTTCAGGTAAACCTGCATTTGAATGTACTGATAATAATTTATCTGAACATTCACTTAAAACTTTTAAGTGTTTTCTAACCTGGTACGGACCTGTTCCACAGTTAAATCCTAAAGATAAAAGGTCAAATGGTTCTAAAATAACTGCAATGGTTTGTGCATCTGTTCCTATTAACATACTTCCCGATAGTTCAATGGTAACACTTACCATAATAGGTATGTGAGGTGCAGTATCTTGAAGTGCATGAATGGCAGCTTTTATTTGTAGTGGGTCTTGGCAGGTCTCTAGTAAAAATACATCTACTCCCCCATCTAGAAGACCTTTTGCAGTTACACAATACCCTGCATACATAGTGTCATAATCTATATGTTTCAAGCTAGGTAGTTTTGTTCCTGGTCCAATAGCTCCTAAAACAAATCTTGGTTTGTCCTCAGTTGAGTATTTGTCACAAATGTTTTTTACTAGTTGAGCCCCTAATTTAGACAGCTCATAACTTCTCTCACCCATATCATATTCATCTAGTACCCAAGGCATAGTACCAAAGGTATTTGTTTTTATTAAGTCTGCACCAGCCTTTGCATATCCCTCATGAAGAAATGTTAAGAGTTCTGGTAATGTAGCATTTAAAAGTTCGTTACAACCTTCTTGATCTATCCCTTTGTCATCTAACCAAGCTTCTTGTTTTATCTCAGAATTTTGTATCTGTGTACCCATTGGTCCATCAATTATGAGTGGCCGTTTTTTTATAAGTTCAAGTATTTGTTTTTTTATCATTTCATGTTATCCACTTCTTATTATTAATGGAGTTTATCCTACTTTAGCTTTGAAACGATAGTTTCCAAAAAGGTAGAAAAATTTTTTAATTTTATGTCTGATTCTCTTTGTTTTGTACCCCAAGTAGGCTCTGGAAAATAACTATCTTCTTTAAATCTAGCTTGTATATGAAAATGAACATGGGGATAATAGTTTCCAAATGATGCAATATTTATTTTATCTGCTTCAAAGTATTCTAACATTTCTTTTTCGATAATATCTAAACACCTCCAAATTTCATTTTTTGTTTGAGGATTGCATTGGCTAAATTCTTTTATATTTTCTATTGTAAATATTTTAAGCCAAGGAATTTCATGGTTTTCTATTTCAATCTTTATCAATTCATTTTGATAAATAATTAAATTTGACATTACATAACCATTTTTATATGTTCATGATCATAAAGTAGTTGATACAATGCTTTTCTATCTTCCTCATTATGTACAATTAAATCAAGATTAAAACTTTTAAATTTACCCTGACTACTTGTTTTAGAGGGTTGTATTCCATGTATTCTTTTGTCTAAAACCTCTTTTATAATAAGTTTTATATCTTGTTCGTATCGTATAACTATTTTGTACGACCAATTGCACGGATAATCTAATTCTAATTTATGTTGATTTAAATCTATCATCTTTTCAAGTCTCCTTTTTTTACAGCATTAATTATTTTATTAATGAATTTATAAATTATTATACTTCAAGTTACATTAAGACAATTTTATATATAATCGTGCACTTATTTAAAGCAATCGACATGTTAAAGAGCAGTCAAATCTATGCAAGAAAGAGGGGTGATATATAAATGCCTGGTATTAAAGTAAAAGAAAGTGAATCTTTCGATGATGCTTATAGAAGATTTAAAAAACAATGTGATAGAAGTTTAATCGTTACTGAAACAAGAGCAAGAAGATATTTTGAATCTAACCCTGAAAAGAAAAAGAAACAAAAAATTAACGCTCGTAAAAAAATGTTAAAAAAACTTTATATGTTAAGAAGATATGAGTCTAGACTGTAATCTTTAAACTATAAAATCAAAGATAAAAGATTTATTTCTTTTATCTTTAATTAAATGCGTCTATGGCTTAACTGGATATAGCACTGGGTTTCGGCCCCGGCGGTTGCAGGTTCGGATCCTGCTAGGCGTACCATAAAAAACCCTTGTGAATAATACTCTTAGAGTAATTTCATTAGGGTTTTTTTATGTTTGAGAATATATTTAAATATACACTATAGTTATTTATTTTTAATGAAGCCCAAAAAGTGATTCTTTAAGAGGCTTAATTTTTTATTAAGTCACATACGGTTAAAAAATGCTACAATCATTTCATAAAAACAAAGGAATAATTTATGTTAAAGAAATCAATCTATGGAATTTTAGTAATTGCAGTCGTTGCTATTGGGTGGTTTTTACTCTCACCTATTTTTCTAAATGTAGAAGTGAATGAAGAACTAAGAACTTCTAGTAGTAAAAGTGATATGCCAGTTGTTGTGAGAAAAGGAACTTTTCAAAAAGCAGATGAATCGCACAGTGGAGAAGGAGATGCTCTTTTATATCAAAATTCAGACAAATCTCATTTTTTAAGATTTGAAAATTTCACCGTAACCAATGGACCTGATTTAGTTGTATATTTGGTTAAACATCCAAATCCAAGTAATAAAGATGAAATAACACAAGGTTTTGTAAAACTTGCAAAACTTAAAGGAAATATGGGTAATCAAAATTATAATATTCCCAAAGATATTGATTTGAGCCAGTACAATAGTGTTGTTATTTGGTGTGAATTATTCGGAGTACTTTTTTCACCTGCTGCTTTAAAGTAAAAACTTAGAAATCTAATAGTTGAAAGATAAACTTTCAACTTAATAAAAAATTCAGGCTCTTAAATTATCACTTTTTCGTATATATGAATCGGATACTCCTCTAAAGCTTTATTTACCAGTATAATTAACAGCAGCTAATTTACCATCATTACTCACAAAAACATAAAGCGTTTGTTTTGTAATATCAGTAATTTTATTATTCTTAAAAACTATACGCCACTCTTGATTATTATTGTATCTTTGTATTATATCAATACCATTATTGAGCCAACTTTTATCAATTTTATTAGCATTTGCTAATCTATTAATCTCATTTTTTGCTATTGTTTTAATAGTAACTTCACTAACAGCACTTGCTGCATGACTATGTCCACTTCCTGCATAGAGTGGATTAAGTCCTATAATTAGTATCATTGCAAGTAGTATTTTTTTTATTATTTTCATCATTTTCCTTTAGATAATTCTTGTATGTGAATACACTTCTTGTGAAGTGTATTCACATAATGCTTATTCTAGTGCAATGTGTCGTGTTTTATAAGTTTATAATCACCTTTTACATTTTTTGTAACTTCAGCTTTTGCACCAAGTTCTTCTGAGTGTGTTGTATGCTCGTAACCATGCATTTGCATTATAAATAGATAAGCTCCAGCGATAATTAAAAAGCCATTTGCAGCTTTAGAGAATGTAGCAAAAGCTTCCTTTTTTCTAAAGAATGCAATTACAAATAACATTACTGCTAATGCACTTATTTGTCCAATTTCTATACCTACATTAAATGAAATAATATTCATTAATAAATCGTCTTGATTCAAAGGAAGTTCTTGTAGTCTTGTAGATAATCCTAAACCATGGATTAAGCCTAAAGAAAAAATCATTACTAGCATATTTGGTGCTTTTACATTAAAATACTTCTTAAATCCATCGAGGTTATGAAAAGCGATGTAGCATACACTTAATGCAATAACTGCATCAACTAAGAAATAATTAACCTGTATAGCATTAAATGTTGCAATGATGAGAGTAATACTGTGTCCTAGAGTAAATGCTGTTATATATTTTACGATATCTTTAAATTTAGTTAGAAAAAAGATAATCCCAAATACAAATGCTAAATGATCATAACCAGATAACATATGAGTCGCACCCATCCATATATAAGGTAAGTTACCACCTTCTATGATAATTTGTTTTTCAGCTTCTGACATTCCATGTCCAAAAGCTTGACTTGTAAATAATGGAATCAAGACAAGAAAAAGCCACCTTGATTGTTTTGTAATTGCTAACATAATACCTCAATAATTTTCTAAAATTATATCCATTTTTTCTTAGTATTATGTATAAAATATTTACTTTTGAGTATCATATGCCATGAATAATTTAAAAACACAATTTCTAGGCTTTATGAATACTGCTTCTTTATTTCAAGAACTTAATGGACTAAAACAATTTGAACTAGATGTAAATGCAATAGAAGATTTTGACTTTACAAAATTAAACATTAGCAAAAAACATACTTTAGGAAAGAGAGTAGAGCGTTTTTTTGAATTTTATATAAATCAATCAAAAAACTATGACTTGATAAAAAACAATATACAAATCATAAATAATAAACATACTATTGGTGAATTGGATTTTATAATCTATGATAAAAAAGAAGAAAAATATTTACATATAGAACATATATACAAGTTTTATTTATATGATGATTCTATTACAAATGAAATAGAGAGATATGTAGGTCCAAACCAAAATGACACTCTTATAAAAAAACTTGATAAGCTACAAAATAAACAGCTTCCTCTTTTATATAAAGATG
>CAWVZX010000018.1:0-13847 GCA_963934755.1 uncultured Arcobacteraceae bacterium
AATTTAATAGATTAATTTAGATGGTTTTGTTGCACTTTAAATGTGAATGGGCGATATACTTTGGGTATCAAATATCTTAGGTCATGTTAATTCAACTATGACATTATCTAAATATGCAAGATATACAAAAAGACAAATAAAGAACGAGCTACTTTTTAAACGATGTTGCTTAAAAATTTAGCACAATGTTAGCACAATGATTTTCAATAAAGCTAGTATTTAAAGGGATTTATATAATATGGCTCCGGCAGGTGGGATCGAACCACCGACCAAATGATTAACAGTCATCTACTCTACCGCTGAGCTATGCCGGAACTAATAAGTTTAAAAAGAATCAATCTTTTTAAGTGGCGAATTATAGTTGAATAATCAATATTTGTCAATTAAATATAACTTAAATATTAAATTTTATAAAACACAACACCCTTGTTATTTACTAATAATATTTGTCACGGTTTTATTTTTTTCCACTTACTCTTTGACATTCATTTACGAAGTGTTTTGCATTTTCAACTGGAACATCGGGAAGTATTCCATGACCTAAATTAAAGATGTGTCTTTTCCCACCCATAATTTCTTGTATGCCCTCAACACAAGCTGTAGTAGCTTCTCTTGAGTATAGTCTACATGGTTCCATATTTCCCTGAAGAACATATTTGTCACCAAGTTTATCTTTTGCAAGTGCCATTGGAGTTCCCCAGTCTACACCAAATACATCAAAATTTCCATAGACTTTATCTATAAATGCAGGAATTCCTTTAGGAAACATAATAATAGGAATATGTGGATACTTTGCTTTTAAGTGATCTGCAATCTCGACCATATACGACCAAGAGAACTCATCATATTTACCTGGTTCGATTGCGCTTGCCCAAGAATCAAAGATTTGAACTACATCAATACCAGCTTCTATTTGTCTTTCCATATAAAGTTTTATAACTTCAGTTACTTTTTTAAGTATGTTATGTAAAAGTTCAGGATTTGAATACATCATTTTTTTACAAAGATTATATGTTTTTGAACCTTGTCCTTCAATCATATAAGTTGCAAGTGTCCAAGGAGCACCAGCAAAACCAATTAAAGCTTTATTGTCTCCTCTTTCATCTAACTCTTTTCTTAAAATTTCAATAGTTTCATATACATAAATAAGTTTATCACTTGCTTCTTTGCCACTTTTTAATCTATCTAAATCTTCCGCAGAAGTTATAGGATCCTTAAACTTTGGTCCAAAACCCTTGATGAATTCAAGATCCATGCCCATTTCATTTGGAACCACTAAAATATCAGTAAATAAAATAGCTGCATCCACACCTACTATATCTAAAGGTTGTATGCTTACTTCAGCTGCTTTTTTAGGATTATGACAAAGGTTTAAGAAATCACCCGCTTCTACTCGAACGGCTAGATATTCAGGTAGGTATCTTCCTGCTTGTCTCATCATCCACACAGGTGTATATGGTGTTTCGTTACCAAAACATGCATCTACAAAGATTTTACTATTTTCTTTACTCATTAATATTTTCTCACTTTCTAGTATAATCTAGATTTCTTCTTTTTCAAATTCTATCCATTTGAGTGCAATTCTTACAGAGTTTGTAGCTGCACCTACTCTTACTTGATCTGCTGCATTAAACATATGTAATACATTTGCATCATAAAGGTCTTTTCTTAACCTACCCACATAGGTCAAGTCTGTATCTGTAGCGATTATTGGCATAGGATATATCCCATTTTTTAAATCATCTAAAACTTCTACATTCTCAAATTCTTCTAATGCATTTTTCACTTCACCAATATCTACATCGATTCCATCATTAAATGTAACGGTAATTGACTCACTATGACTTCTTAAAACTGGAACTCTTACACAAGTAGCACATATAGCCATTTTCTTTTTCATGATTTTCTGAGTTTCATTTATCATTTTCATTTCTTCTTTAGTAAAACCATTTTCTTCAGCAGAATCAATATGTGGGATTACATTAAGTGCCATTTGATGTAAAAAAGCTTCTTTTTTAGTTTCATCCAATCTAAATGCAAAAAAGTCTTGCATTTGTAATACTAACTCTTCCATGCCTTTTTTCCCAGCACCTGAAACTGCTTGATATGTGGATACATCAACTCTTTTGATTCCATATAATGCATCAAGTGGTTTAAGGACTTGAACCATTTGAATTGTTGAACAATTTGGATTAGCAATAATTCCTGTCTCTCTCCACAAATTTATATCTTCTGGATTAACTTCTGGAACCACCAAGGGAACATTTTCATTCATTCTAAAGTGACTTGTGTTATCAATCACAAGAGCACCGCCTTCGACTGCATATTTAGCAAATTTTTCAGATATTGAACCACCTGCACTAAAAAAAGCAATATCTATTTCATGTTCTTCAAAAACTGTATCTGTTAACTCTACTACTGGATAATCTCTATTTTTAAAAGTTATTGATGTACCAACACTATTAGCACTTGCTAATGGTAAAAGTTCTCCAATTGGAAAATTTAAATCTTCCATAACTCTAAATAATTCTTCGCCAACAGCTCCAGTTGCACCAACTACTGCAACATTATATTTTCCACTCATTCTATTATTCCTCTTTACTACTTAATAAATTTCTTTCTTCTAAATCAATTCCGGTCATATCATCTGCTAATTCAATATCCAATTCATCATCTTTTGCTTTTGGACATTTAGCAATGCTTACAACTTTGTCATTTTTATCTACATTTACAATTGTTACTCCACTTGTATTTCTACCTGCTTTTCTAATTGTATTCATATCTACTCTTATCATTTTACCTATTGAAGTTAATGCCATTAAATCTTGCTCTTTATTAACGATAACATTACCAATAACTGTTTTACCTGTTTTAGGACTTAGTTTCATGGATATTACACCAGAACCAGCTCTGTTAGTTAATCTATATGCTTCGACTTCAGTTCTTTTTCCAACACCATTTTCACTCACTGTTAAAAGTTCTTGCTGTTCGTGTTCAATAACATCTGCATCAACAACAAAATCATTTTCATCTTTAAATTTAATACCTCTAACACCTCTAGTTGTTCTACCTTGTGTTCGAGTTTTTTCAATATCAAATCTAATAACTTGACCAAGAGCTGTAAATATCATAAGAAATTTTGTTTCTGGCATAGTGATAGAAGCTGTTACTATTTCATCACCCTCATCAAGAATAATTGCTCTTACGCCATTTGTTCTAATATTGCTAAAATCATTTAATGTTGTTCTTTTTACAATACCATTTTTAGTAAAAAATGCCATAGATTTGTCTTCTGCAAAATCTGTAGTAGGGATAATAGCCATAATCTTTTCATCTTCTTTTAGCTTAATCAGATTTACGACTGCTTTTCCTTTTGCTATTCTTCCAGCTTCAGGGATTCTATAAACTTTTAGCCAGTACAGTTGACCAAAGTTTGTAACAAATAGTAAGGTATCATGAGTATTGCTCACAAAGAATCTTTCTATGAAGTCATCATCGTGAGTTGTTACTGCAACTTTACCTTTACCACCACGGCGTTGCATTTCATATGCTTTTATAGGTACTCTTTTTACGTACCCATTATGAGTAATAGTAACTACCATTGGATCGTTTGGAATAAGATCCTCTATATCTATATCATCATAACTGTCTTCTATTTCTGTTCTTCTTGGTTCCTTATATTTTTCCCGTGTTTCTATTAATTCATCTTTAATAATTGTATTTAATTTTTCTTCAGATTTTAAAATAGATTCTAATTCAGCAATTAATTCTAATAATACTCTTAACTCTTCTTCTAGTTTTTCTCTTGAAAGTCCAGTTAATCTACCCAGTCTCATATCCAAAATTGCTTTTGCTTGTATTTCAGACAGATCAAATGCTACACAAAGTTTTTCATTTGCATCTGTATCTGTTGAACTTGCTCTAATAATTTTAACCACTTCATCAATATTATCTAATGCAATTTTTAAACCTTCTAATATATGTGCTCTAGCTTTTGCTTTTTCAAGGTCAAATATTGTTCTTCGAATGATAACAGTTTTTCTATGAGTTAAGAATATATTTAATATTTGAGGGAGATTAAATATTTTAGGTTCTTTATTATGAACAGCTAATAAAATAATTCCAAATGTACCTTGCATAGGAGTTTGTTTATAAAGATTATTCATAACTATTTCAGCCATTGCATCTTTTTTTAACTCAATAACTACTCTGGTACCTTCCCTATCGGACTCATCTCTAACTTCACTAATACCTTCTATCATTTTATCTTTTGATAATGTTGCTATTTGCTCTACTAGCCTAGCTTTATTGACTTGGTAAGGAAGTTCATCTAAAACAATTATTTCTTTTTTACCTTTAGTTTCAGTATGATGCTTAGCTCTCATTCTAACTTTACCACGACCAGTTTTGTATGCTTCGGTAAAACCTTGTCTTCCAAAAATTGTTGCACCTGTTGGGAAATCTGGACCTTTAATAAATTCCATCAATTCACTCGCATCTGCTTCTGGATTTTCAATAAGATGTAATAATGCATCCATTACTTCTGTAGGATTATGTGGTGGAATTTTTGTAGCCATACCAACGGCAATACCCTCACTACCATTAATAAGTAGCGTAGGAACTCGCGTAGGTAATACTGATGGTTCTCTACTAGTATCGTCATATGTAGGTACATGATTTACTGTATCTTTGTCTAAATCTTTTAGTAAATCTTCACTCAGTTTCGTCATTCTAGCTTCTGTATATCTCATAGCAGCAGCATTATCACCATCAACTGAACCGAAGTTACCTTGACCATCAACTAGAGGAACTCGCATAGCAAAACTTTGGGCCATTCGTACTAATGCATCATACACAGAACTATCTCCATGTGGATGATACTTACCAATAACATCACCAACGATTCTTGCAGATTTCTTGTATGGCGTTCTAGAAGTCATATTTAAATCATGCATTGCAAAAAGTATTCTTCTGTGGACAGGCTTTAGTCCATCTCTTGCATCTGGTAATGCACGACCAATAATAACACTCATTGAATAGTCTAAGTATGAAGCCTTTATTGAGTCTTCAATTTTAATATCAACTATATCCTGTGATTCGAAAATATTTTCCATATGTGATGATTACCTTTGTATAAAATTAATTTATTTTATCTGAATATTACTTAAAACCAAAAAAGGCTGACCTTATATATTTTAAAGAGAATATATAAAGAAAAATTTATTAAAGTTAATTTATCCTATAATGTTTAAATGTATAGCTTAACAAAATTAAATTCAATAAAATCACAAAGAAATGAAAATATAACTTGAACAAACATATAAAAAATTTATTAATCAAAACTAGAAAATCTGTTTTCTCCCAACACATAGGAAATAATACATCTAATCTTAAAGGTGAGGGATATGACTTTGTAGAGTTAAGAGAATATGTTGATGGTGAAGATATAAGAAAAATTGATTGGGTTATCACTGCAAAAATGCAAAAACCTTATGTCAAAGTTTTTCGGGCACAAAGAGAATTAGAGGTCAATATAGTACCTATTTTAAGTGGAAGTACACATTTTGGTACACAAAGACTAAAAAAAGATGTCATCACTGAGATATGTTCTATTTTGGGATATATAAGTTCTGCTCAAGGAGATAGTTTTTCGAGTTACATAGCAAATGAAAGCGCATTTTTGAGTACTAAAAAAACAAAAAAACTTTTTGGTGTAGATAAAATGATTGAATATATATATCAATATAATCCAATTGGTAAAAATATTGACTATAGAAGAATTACAAATGATTTATTTACAAAAATACAAAAAAAATCACTTATTTTTCTCATAGGAGATTTTTTCAATTGTAAAGATTTACATTTGAATCTTTTATCAAAAAAACATGAAGTTATTGTTATTATTGTAAGAGATGAATTTGAAGAAAGTCCAACATCTTTGGGAAATGTAAATTTGACTGATCCTGGTAATAACTCTATATTTGAAGGTGATTTAAATAGTTCTTTAATCAATAAATATATAAAAGAAGTGAGAGAAAATGATCGTTTGATGTATGTAAATTTACAAAAAGCTGGTATAGAATTTACAAAAATTTATACCCATGACAACATAACAAAAGAACTTACTAAACTATTTAAACGATAATTAATGTCTAAAAACTATACTAAAAGTAGAACCCTCATTTTCAATACTTTCTATATCTAATTTAAAATTATGTATAGTCAAAATATTTAATACTAAAGATAATCCCAGTCCCATTGAGTTATTCCAAGCATTATTAGAAACTCTAAAAAACTTATCTGTTAACTTTAATATATCTTTACTACTGACACCAATACCAGCATCCCTAACAGATAGTTTTTCCTTTGTAATATTTATATAAATAGTATCTTCTGAGTATTTTAATGCATTTTCTATAAGATTAGTAATTGCAATATTAATCATTGTTTCATCTACTTCCCTAGTAAGGTCTTCAGCATCTAAAATAATTTCTCTTGATGCATAGGTAACTTTTAAATCATCAATGATATTAGATGTCATATTTACGATATTTGTTTTTGTCAAACTGTATGTCTGCTTGCCCTCTTCTAGTTTAATTGATAATCGTAATCTATCAATCATATTAGTTAATTTTTCAGTATTTGATACAATTTTTGTTAAAAACTTGTCTCGTATGTTTACATTTATATTTTTATCATCTAAAAGTGTTTGACTATAGCCACTTATTACAGCAATAGGATTCCTAAATTCATGTGAAATTGCTGATATTATGTCATCTTTTTGTCTATTCGATAACTTTAATTTAGCAGTATACTTAGATTTTTGTTTATCTCTTTTTAATAAACTATCTGAAACTTTTGTTAAAAGCTTGGTAATATTATGAAATTCTGATGAAAAATTTGATTCTATTTTTAAAGGTCTTTTTTGCTTAATTAATTCATTTAAAAAGTTCAATATCTGATTTGTTTCAGACTCAATTTTTTTACTTGTTTTTAATGCGAGAATAAAAAACACTGCAATAAATAAAATAAATAAAAGTGAAACCTTAACTGTCAAATAAAGATATTCATTATGAATATTATCTAAATCTCTAGCCATACGAATATAATAAGTTTGATTATTTAAACTTTGTTTTTTTGAGACATATAATAATTCTTTATTGAGGGTATTAGAATACCTAACAATTGAACCAAATTTATTATATTTAGACTCCAATACTTCGGTTCTATTAAGATGATTATCCATTTTAGATTTATCCTCATCAGATTCACCTATTACCAAACCATTTTCATTTATCACTGTAATTCTTAAGCCTATTGCATTTTTTACATTTTCTATTTGTGTATCAAGATTTTGAAGATTTTTTAATTGCAAAGAAAATATATCAATATTATGAACAAGGTCAATTTTACTTTGCTCAATAAATATATTTTTTATCCAAAAATAAGACATCGTACCCATTACAATAAAAATTGATATAAAGAAAATCAAAAACTTCCTTAAAAATATGCCGTGTAGTTTTAACAAAGTGATTTGCCTTTATTAAATATATATCCTTCGCCTCTTACAGATTTTATATATTCTTTAGTACCATCTGGATCTATTTTTTCTTTTAATCTTTTGATTGCAACATTTACAGTTTTTGACTTTACATCAAAACTATCTTCCCAAACATTTTCAAGTAAAGTATCTCTGCTTAATAATATGTCAATATTTTTAATAAACTCAAGAAGTAAGTCATGTTCTAAGTGAGTTAAATAAATATCTACCTCATCAATGACAAAACTTTTCTGCTTTGAATTATATACGATATCTCTTGCTTTTATTACTTGATAATTCTTTACTGCTCGATTAATTACAGATTTAATTCGTGCTTTTAAAATATCAATATTAAAAGGTTTGGTGATATAATCATCACCTCCTCTATCAAATCCTTCAAGAATATTTTCATCGGCATCTTTAGCAGTTAGATATATTACATTTTGAGAATATCCCTTAGCTCTAAGCTCTTGAATAAAAATACTCCCTTCAATATTTGGAAGGTTTCTATCCATTAAAATAAGATCAACTGTTTCTTGATCTAGAATATCAACAACCTTTGATGTATCTAAACAGCCAATGACCTCATAATCTTTTTCCAGCGTGTATTCTAAGAGTTCTAAAATATCTGGTTCATCTTCTACTATTAAAATTGTATTCATCTCTAAATTATACTCTGTGTATCTCTCCACCGTTATTTACATATAACAGCAAACTTGCAATACTCATTGCTCTATCAGCAATTCTTTCACTTCTTCTTAATACAACCAACATTTTATGAAATTTGTTAAAATCACTCTCTTGTGGTTTTTGTAGCAATAATGCTGTTTCGATCATCTCATATAAATCATCAGTTTTATTTTCTGCTATTACAACTTTGTTAAAACTTTCTTGAATCTCATCAACGCAATCAATTGATAACATATTAACAGTATTTTCAATAGCATCTACAGTTGATTTTTGCATAGGAATTGCATAATCTTTAATAATCTTTTTTTCTACATTTTTACACTCTTCCATAAAGCCTTTGATAAAGTTTCTAGTATTAGATGAAGCTCTTAAAAGTTCATTTGTAATTTTTAAATAAGAAACCATTCTTCTTAAATCTTTTGCTTCTGGAGAATGTAGTGCTAATGTAGTGATAATATTATTATCAATCTCTTTTACAATATTACTAACATTCTTAATATAAGATTTAGCTTCTGTAAAATGCTTTTCATCACAATCCTTCAATCCATCAACTATAAGTTTGTTTGCTTTTAATAGACCATCCGCAACCGATTTTATTTCGCTTGTAATCTCGATTAACTTTACTTCATAATTTGCTAACATAATTTTCCTTTTTAACCAAATCTTCCAGTTATATAATCTTCTGTTTTTTTCTCTTTTGGATTTATAAATATCGTTTCTGTTTCATCATATTCAATTATCTCACCTAGGGGAAAAAAAGCTGGCATATCAGCTATTCTTGCTGCTTGTTGCATATTATGAGTAACTGAAACGATTGTAAAATCTTTTTTTAATTCTAGCATAAGTGCTTCAATTTTCTCTGTACTAATTGGGTCAAGTGCAGATGTTGGTTCATCCATTAAAATCACATCAGGCTTAACAGCAATTGTTCTAGCAATACATAATCTTTGTTGTTGTCCTCCGCTTAAACTAGTACCCGGTTCTCGTAAAATATCTTTTACTTCATCCCAAATACCTGCATTGATTAAAGACTGCTCAACTAATTCATCACATTCTTTACCTTTTTTTACAATACCATGTTTAATTGGTGCATAAGCAACATTTTCATATATAGATTTAGGAAATGGGTTTGGCTGTTGAAAAACCATCCCGATTCTTTTTCTTACACTAACTTCATCTACATTCTTATCATAAATATCTTGTCCATCAATGATAACCTTTCCTTCAATTCTTGCAGAACTTACTAAATCATTCATACGATTTAAACATCTAAGGAAAGTTGATTTACCACATCCTGAAGGACCTATTAAAGCTGTAATTTTATTTTTATATATTTTAATATTTAAATCAAATAATACTTGCTTCGGTCCATACCACAAATCTAAATTTTCAACTTCGATTTTATTATTTTTTGCCATTTAAACTACTTGCTATTTTTATTTTATGTATTATACTAAGAGAAAGTTACCACTTAGTTACAATTACCTTATAAATTACATTTATATTTATTATATATATTGTACAATAATTTTTAAATACAAAATAATAGTTCATGTAAAAATATAGATCTAAATATGAACTTAAAAGGAAAAAAATGGAAATTATATTCGAAATAGTATTTTTTGGAATTATACTTCTTCTTATAAACATTGTAATATATGACAAATATATACAAAGAAAACATCAGTTACTTATCAACTATCCACTGATTGGGAGATTTAGATACTTTTTTGAGGCATTAAGAGAACCTTTTAGACAGTATTTTGGAGACGAAGCATTTTATGAATCTAAGGATAAAGTTGATTGGGTTTATAAAGCAGCAAGAGATTTATCTGGTTATGCTTCTTTTTCACCAACACAAACACACAAAAATCCAAAATTTTTAATGAAACATTCAAATAGACCTTTAAATGACGATGAAGTTACTCAAGAATTTTCTCTAACATTTGGTGAGGATAGAGAAATACCATATACAGCAAAAACTATTATTGCTAGAAGTGCCATGAGTGATGGAGCTATGTCACCTGAAGGAACTCGTGCTTTTACAAAAGCATCATATGATGGTCATTTTCCAATTAATACTGGTGAAGGAAGTTTAACTACTAACTTCTTCTTTACACACAGAGATCATCATGATGCCTATATGGATAGAATAAACATCGAAGGCTTCAATAGAACAATTTTTAAAGCAATTAAATTCTTTTTAAATGGCTACTTTGCAGTTAAATATTTCAGGAAAAAACTTTTAAATGCTAATGAATCTGAAACATATATATTTGATCAAGCTAAATACAGATTTTTTAGACCAAACTGGAATGCACCAGTAGAAAATTTTCCAAAAACTGTACCAAGTGATATGCCAGATATTATATTTCAAATGGGTTCAGGACTTTTTGGTGTACGAGACAATAATGGTGATTTTGATGAAGAAAGATATCAAAAAACCATGTCATTTTGTAAAATGACTGAGATTAAATTAGCGCAAGGTGCAAAGCAAACAGGTGGTAAACTAGGAGCTATAAAAGTAGATGATTCTATCGCATATTACAGAAATATACCTGTAAATAAAGCTGTTGTATCTCCAAATAGATTTCCGTATGCTAAAAATATAAGTGAACTTTTTGATTTTATAGCAAAACTACAAAAACTATCTAAGAAACCAGTAGGTATTAAAATAGTCATCTCTAGCCGTGAAAGTTTTGAAGAATTTGCAAATGAGATAAAAAGAAGAAATGATAATACTATCGCAGGTATACCTGATTTTATTAGTATCGATGGAGGAGATGGTGGGAGTGCTACTGCTCCATTATTTTTAATGGATAGAGTTGGATTTGAAGTTAACGATGCAATTCATATTGCTAATAATGTATTAGAAGAATTTGGAGTAAGAGATAAAGTTAAGTTAATAGCTGCTAGTAAAATACTTACTCCAGATGATATTGCTGTAGTGATGGCATTAGGTGCTGATTTTATTTATATTGCAAGAGGATTTATGATGAGTGCTGGATGTATTAGAGCTAGAATGTGTTCAGGTGCAGGTTCTCATAATTGTCCAGTTGGACTAGCTACTCAAAATAAAAAACTAAGACGTTCTTATCTTGTTGCTAAGCATGCCGCTAGAACTGTTAATTATTACAAGCACTTATTATATGGTGTTAAAACTATTCTAGCTGTTATAGGAATAAAAGATGTAAAAGACTTAACAAAAGAACATTTAACTTTTATAGACAAAAATGGGTTTATATACACTAATATCAATAGATACTTGGATAAAAAAATAAAACTTTAAAAAGACTAAAAGGTATTAATAACATAGTTAGATAGAACTATGTTATTAATAAAAGGAATTCTATTCTTACCACTTAACTTCAAATTTCTTTCTAAGGTATACTGCAAAAGCATTTAATGAAATTAGTACTGAAAGTAGTACTAAAATACCTGCAGCTGTTCTTTCTATATATGCACGCTCAGGCATACCAGCCCATGTAAATATTTGTGCAGGCATAACAGTAGCAGCTTCAAATATCGTTGTAGGACTATCGGGAATAAATGCAATCATACCAACTATTATAAGTGGTGCCGTTTCACCCATTGCTTGAGCTAATCCTATAATACTTCCTGTCATAATTCCTGGAAATGCAAGTGGTAAAACATGATCTTTAACAACCTGTACTTTTGTAAGTCCTAATCCATAACCAGCTTGTCTAATACTTGCAGGCACACTTCTTAAAGCTGCTCGACTACTTACAACGATAATAGGCAGTGTCATTAATGCCAGTGTCAAACCACCAACCAATGAAGAACTTCTAGGCATTCCAAATAAATTAATAAAAATAGCTAGTCCCAAAAGACCAAATAAAATCGAAGGAATAGCGGCTAGATTATTAATATTAACTTCTAAAAACTGACTCCATTTACCCTCGTTGCTAAATTCTTCAAGATATACAGCAGTTGCAACTCCTATAGGAAAAGCCACAACCATTGCAACAAATAAAGTCATAATTGTACCCATCATAGCAGATAATATACCAGAGTATTCAGGCGTTTTACTATCTCCTTGCGTAAAGAATACTGTATTAAATCTTTTTTCTAATCTGCCATTTCTAATTAACTCTTCAACTATTTTTAAATCTCTTGCGTTAATTTTATAATAGTAATCTTTCATATACATATCAACTTGATCATCGGCAAGTATCCACGTTAATTTTGTAGTTCCCATTAACCCTGGATTATTTTTCATTTTAATTGGTATTTCTCTAAGTGCTGCACGACTTACAATATGTAAATACTTTCGATCAACTGCTTTTCGATAACTTTGTTTAGTTTTTTCATTATAACTTATTTCAACTTGAACATATGTTTGCTGAATTGCAGAACTACCTTTTATAACCATATCTGTTAAGAATAAGCCTAAAAATAATAATGAAATTAATAAAGATAAAATCGTAAAATACTTAAAAATATTTGATTTTACATGTCTTATCTTTAAATTTGGATCGTAAAAGATATTTTCTTTTTTTGATATTTTTTTAATCTTTGCCATTATAAACTACTCATTTTATATTTGTCTTTAAACTTTTGAATCATTCTAACTGATACTATATTTAATATTAATGTCACACAAAATAGTGCTAAACCTAAAGCAAAAGCACTTAATGTTGCAGGTGAATCAAATGCTTGATCGCCAACTAAACTGTCAACTATTCTTACTGTTACTGTTGTCATATCTTCTAAAATATTCCATGATAGATTTGGCCGTAATCCTGCTGCCATAACAACAATCATTGTTTCACCTAGTGCTTTTGAAATACCTAATAATAATGCTGAAATTATACCTGGTAATGCGCATGGTAATACAATATCTTTAATAGTTTCAGATTTTGTCATTCCAAGGGCTAATGAACCTTTTCGTAAACTATCAGGAACAGCAGCAATAACATCATCGCTTAAAGATGAGATAACAGGAATAATCATAATTCCCATAACTACACCAGAAGCTAATGCACTATTAAAAGATGCTTCAAGCCCAATTGCATTACTTGCTTTAACAATAAATGGAGCAACTGTAATAGCAGCAAAAAAACCATATACAACTGTAGGAATACCTGCGAGTATTTCTAAAAGTGGTTTTAGATATGTTCTTTGAGTTGATGATGCATATTCACTCATAAATATGGCACTTCCTAAGCCTATAGGAAGTGCTACAAATATTGCAATTATTGTAATAATAAATGTACCAGTAAATATAGGTAATGCACCAAATTTACTATTTACAGTTCCAGGAGACCATTCAGTTCCTGTGAAGAAATATACTATACTTTTTAATTTAAAAAACTCTATAGCTTCGAATAGAATAGAAAATAAAATACCAAATGTTGTTAAAATGGATATTGTTGCAGCAACAATTAAAAAATATTTTATAATATTTTCTTGTAACTCGATGCTTTTATTTTTACCTTGAAAAGTTACCAAACTAATCCTTTTTATGTCTTTTGGCTAATCATAATATTTTTTAGTTACAAATTGGTTACCGATATTTTTTTGATCTTTAATTTATATGAGAACCCCAATTCACATCAGAAGTGCAACATTGAAAGATAGTAGATAGAAAGGCTAA
>CAWVZX010000019.1:0-13636 GCA_963934755.1 uncultured Arcobacteraceae bacterium
GCAAGGGTGGTGAAATTCAAATTACTGTTGCACTACTGACTTTACCTTGTTTTGCTAAAGTAAGTAGTGCATCAGTAATTTGAATTTCACCACCCTTGCCTGGTTTTGTAGTTTTAATCACATCAAATATTTCTGGTATTAATATGTATCTACCAATAATTGCCAAATTTGATGGTGCATCTTCTGGTTCTGGTTTTTCTACCATATCGTGTACTTTAAAAATATTTTTTTCTATTTCCACTCCAGATATGACACCATATTTATTTGTATCTTTTTGTGCTATCTCTTCAATTGCAACGATACAACAATCTGGATATTGTTTATAAAGTTCAGACATCTGTGATAATACAGATGTGCCTGCATTATCACATAAATCATCGGCTAAAATTACTGCGAATGCTTCATTTCCAATAAGTGTTTGACCAGTTAAAATGGCATGGCCTAAACCTTTCATCTCAACTTGTCTTGTGTAGCTAAATGTATAATCAGTAACTATACCACGAATTTCTTTCATTAAATTCTCTTTAGAAGTACCATCAATTTGATGTTCTAATTCATATGATCGATCGAAATGATCCTCAATAGCTCGCTTTCCTCTGCCTGTTACTATGGCCATAGTATCGCAACCAGCACTGATTGCTTCCTCCACTCCATACTGTAATAATGGTTTAGTTAAAACAGGTAACATCTCTTTTGGAATCGCTTTGGTTGCAGGTAAAAACCTTGTACCGTAACCAGCAGCAGGAAATAAACATTTTTTGATCATTAAAGCTTCTTTTAAATTTTAAATTTAATTATTATATAAAAATTACGTTTAAACTTTGTTTCATCAGTACATAAATACTAATTGAGTATAATAAGTAAATATAAATATCGAGGTTAGTTATGACAAATTATGATGTAATAGTTGTAGGTGGTGGACATTCTGGTATAGAAGCAAGTTTATCCGCTGCACGAATGGGTAAAAAAACCTTATTAATTACAATGTTAGTAGAACAAATAGGAGCTGCGAGTTGTAATCCAGCTATTGGTGGACTTGCAAAAGGTCACTTAGTACGAGAAATAGATGCACTTGGTGGAGAAATGGGACTTTGTACCGATGCAACTGGAATACAATTTAGAATATTAAATGTCTCAAAAGGTGCTGCAGTACAAGGTAGTCGTGCTCAGATTGACATGGATTCATATAGAGAATATATGAGAAATGTAACTCTCAATACACCTAATTTAGATGTATATCAAGATGAAGTATCAGGTTTATTGGTTAAGGACAATATAGCATTAGGGGTGCTTACAAAACTTGGTGAAACTTTAGAAGCCAAAAAAATCATATTAACTACAGGTACTTTCATGAAAGGTCTTATTCATATAGGCGAAAACCAATATCCTGCTGGAAGGGCATGGGAAGCACCATCAAACACACTTTCTGATCAGCTAAGAGAACTCAATCTCAATGTAGGTAGATTAAAAACAGGTACACCTGCTAGAATAAATGGTAATTCAATTGATTTTTCAGTTATGGAAGAACATGGAGGAGATGAAACACCTCATCCTTTTAGTTTTAGAACCAATAAAGAAACATTTAACCCAAGCCAACTTCCTTGTTATATTACGTATACAAATGTTGATACACATGATATTATCAGAACAAACTTTGCTAGAGCACCACTATTTACAGGTCAAATAGAAGGTACTGGTCCACGATATTGTCCAAGTATAGAAGACAAAGTACATAGATTTAGTGAACGAGAAAGACATCAACTATTTTTAGAACCACAAACAAGAAGAGCTGAAGAATATTATGTAAATGGGCTTAGTTCTTCTTTGCCTATTGATGTACAAAAAGAGAAAATACACTCTATTAAAGGTTTAGAAAATGCTAAAGTTGTACGATATGCCTATGCAATAGAATATGATTATGTAGATCCAACAGAACTTTACCATACCCTTGAAACAAAGAAAATAAAAAATCTTTATCTTGCTGGTCAAATAAATGCAACTACTGGTTATGAAGAAGCAGCAGCACAAGGACTTATTGCTGGTATCAATGCATCGTTAGCTATTGATGGGAAAGAACCTTTTACCCCAAGAAGAGATGAGGGGTATATAGGTGTTTTAATCGATGATTTAGTAACAAAAGGAACAAGTGAACCCTATAGAATGTTTACATCTCGTGCAGAATACAGACTTCTTTTAAGAGAAGAGAGTGCAGATATAAGACTAATGGGTTATGGTCATAGCTTTGGACTAATAGATGATGCAACACATGCCAAAATGGAGCATAAAAAGCAAACTATTGAAGATGCTATGAAATTTATGGAAGATATATGGTTCACTTCAAAAAAAGAAAACCTTGCCCTTTTAAAAGAATTAGGAGAAGACAAAATATCAGATAAGATTTTACTTGTAGATTTAGTAGGAAGAAATACTATTACAAAAGAAAAATTTGACAAACTTGTTCCTACTTTAGCTCATCTTGAAGATTATTTAAAAGAGCAAATAATAATAGAAGCAAAGTATTATCGATATATAGATAAACAAAAAAAACAAATAGAAAAAATGAAAAAAATGTTAACTCTCAAAATTCCTGAAGATTTTGTATTTGATAATATACCTGGATTATCAACAGAAGTGATAGAAAAGTTAAAAAAATTTACTCCACCTACTTTATATAGTGCATCACAAATTAGTGGTATAACGCCATCTGCTATTGATATACTACATCTACAAGTAGATATGAAAAGTAAAAAAAGTAAACAATTGTAAAAAAGTTAGAGGAGCGAAAAGTATAGTTTTAAACTATACTTTTTTTATGATTGTAGCGATTAATTTATCGCCACTTATATCTGTTACTTTTGCAGTATAAATTATACCAGCTTTTATCTCTTCATTTAAATCATTGTCATTAATATAAATTTCGCCATCTATATCAGGTGCCCACGATAATTTTCTAGCACTGAGCAAATATTCATGTTCATCACTTTCCCCATCAACAACTACATCAAAAACATTTCCTATTTCTTCTTGTAGTTTTTCTGAAGTGATTTTAGAAATAATATCACCTAAAATACCAGCTCTTTCATCTATGATTTCTTGTTCGATTTTATCTTTAAAATCATAGGCACTAGTGCCATCTTCATCACTATAACTAAAAACATTCACTCTATCAAATTTATATTCTTCTAAATACTTACAAAGCTCCTCAAAGTGTTCTTGCGTTTCACCTGGATGACCCACAATAAAAGTAGATCGTACAAAACTATTTTCTTTATCTTGCATATGCTGCATCAAAGCTTTTAATTGTTCTGTACCTTTTCCTCTTTTCATTATTTTTAAAAGACTTGGAGAGATATGCTGTAATGGCATATCATAATAAGTATGAAAGATTTTAGATTCTGCAATTTTATCTATAAGTTTATGTGTAGTGGTTGATGGATATAGATATAAAATTCTTGCACTTTTCACTCCATCAATGCTCTCTACTTTTGCAATAAGTTGTTCTAATCCATCCTTCACTTTAAAATCTCTTAAATATGAACTACTATCTTGAGACACAAATGAAAAGTCATAATAACCTTTTGCAATCAATGATTTAACTTCAGATTCTATAGAATCTAAAGAACGACTGTTTAGTTTTCCTTTAAAAGAAGGAATAGCACAAAAGGAACAAAGCTGATTACAGCCTTCACTGATTTTTATATATGCATGGTAAGTAGATCCAGTAACGACTCTATCATTGTCTTCTGATGCTAAAAATACTTTAGAAGAAAATTGACCTCTTTTTTCATTTACAAGTTTATCAATAATATCATAATCACCAACACCCGTAAATATATCAACTTCATTTGAAAGTCCATCTTGGAGATCATCTTTATACCGTTCGCTAAGACATCCAGCCATTACTAAAACTGATTCTTTTTTTCTTGTACTATCTAAATCAAATATAGTATTTAAGCTTTCTTGTTTTGCACTTTCTATAAAACCACAAGTATTTACGATAATCAAATCAGCTGATTCACTATCATCAGTCATTGTATACTCTTTAAGCTTTCCAAGCATCACTTCACTATCAACTAAATTTTTTGTACAGCCTAGGCTTACAAGGTGCAATTTTTTCATTGTTATCCTAATTAAATATTTCTAAAATATACGCACATTATATAGAACTTTTACTTCAACAAATATTTAGAGCAAAGACGCTATAATCCTTAATTATTAAACACAAGGAAAATTATAAAATGGATATTTTATTAACAAGAAAAGAGATTACAACAAAACCAAAAAAAGTTAACTTTGAAAAATTATTGGAAGATTTAGTAAAAAATGAAGAAGAAATTTTTTACTTTGATAGAGAAAATTCACACAAAGACATGATGGCAATCGTTGATAAGTTTGAAGCAGCTGGTTACACAGTACACTTTAGAGAAGTCAAATATGGGTTAGCTGATGATGAGTATTTGTATGAGATACACTCTTTATAAAAGATAATATGATGTCAAAAAAACTTTTTATAGAAACTTTAGGTTGTGCCATGAATGTTCGGGATACAGAACATATGATTGCGGAACTACAAAAACATCAATCTTACGAAACAACTAATACTATGGAAGATGCAGATCTAATTGTTATTAATACTTGTTCAGTAAGAGAAAAACCTGTTGCTAAACTTTTTTCAGAACTTGGAAATTATAACAAAAAGAAAAAAGTAGGTGCAAAAATTGGAGTAACTGGCTGTACGGCAAGTCACTTAGGTGCAGATATAATTAAGCGAGCTCCTTATGTTGATTTTGTTCTAGGTGCTAGAAATATTTCTAAAATATCCGAAGCAGTAAATACAAAAGGTACTGTGGAAATAGATATCAATAATGACGAAACAACTTATGACTTTGCTGATTATAGAAATTCATCATATAGATGTAGTGTAAATATTTCTTTGGGGTGTGACAAAAGTTGTACTTTTTGTATTGTTCCAGCTACTAGAGGAAAAGAGATTAGTATTCCTCCTGAAATGATTATAAGTGAAATCACAAAATCAGTGCAAGCTGGAGCAAAAGAGGTATTTTTACTTGGCCAAAATGTAAATAATTATGGTACAAGATATAGTGATAATAGAGAAAAGTCTACTTTTACAAAACTACTCCAAGAAATAAGTAAAATAGATGGTTTAGAAAGAATTAGATTTACTTCACCACATCCCTTTCATATGGGTGACAAATTTTTAGAAGAGTTTGCTAATAACCCTAAAATATGTAAACAAATACATGTACCACTGCAAGCGGGTAATGATAAAGTATTAAAACAGATGAAAAGAGGATACACAAAAGCATGGTTCTTAAATAGATGTGCAAAAATCAGAAGACTAGTTCCAAATGTAAGAATATCTACAGATATTATTGTTGCATTTCCTGGGGAAACAGATGAAGAATTTAGAGATACGATTGATGTAGTTGAACAAGTTAAATTTGAATCTATTTTTAATTTTAAATATTCACCTCGTCCTTTAACTGAAGCTGAAAATATGCCAGATCAAATAAATGATACTATTGCATCACAAAGACTTCAAGAGGTAATAGCTTTACACAAAAAGCATCAAGATGAGCATATGGAAAAATATGTAGGAACAACAATGAAAGTACTGCTTGAAGATTTAAAACCAAATGGGGAGATATTTGGTTTTAGTGATAATTATTGTCAAGTTTTTGTAGCAGGTAGCGAAGAATTGCTTGGTAAAATTGTTGATGTTAAAATCATCAAGGCGAATAGAACTTCACTTAAGGGTGAAGTTCTATAAGAAAATAAACACTTAATGAAAAAAAAAATATTTAAATATTTAGAAAAAAATCTTGCTCCTTTTTTGATGCAATTATTAGTTAGATTTATATATCTAACTAATATAAAAAAATTCCACATTGCCAACAATATAAACAAAAATGAAACTTTTATTGTAAGTGTATGGCATGGTGACCTTCTAATGCAAACATACAACTATCAAAATTTTAAACCTAAAGGTTCTATAAAAGCTATCATAAGTGAACACAGAGATGGGGAAGCAATCAGAAAAACATTCGAATTTCTGGGTATTGGTTCATTAACTGGTTCCTCAACAAGAGGTGGTGCAAAAGCCCTAATAGGTGCTATTAAATCGATTAAGAAAGGAATAGATGTAGCTATTACGCCTGATGGTCCAAAGGGTCCAATTTATAGTATTGCAGATGGCATTGTAATTATCTCCCAAAAAACAAAAGCGAAGATACTTCCTTTTAGTTGTATACCTTCAAAATATTGGAAATTGAGTTCCTGGGATAAATTTATCATACCAAAACCATTTGCTACATTAAACTTTTATATAGGTGAACCCATTGATGTCTCAGGTATGGAAATTGCAGATGCAAAAGAACTAATCCTCAGCAAACTAAATGAAAATCAATTAGCAAAATAGTTTTAATATTTAAAATAGTATAATAATCTTCCACTAAAATAATAAGGGGTTGGTTGTGTTTAATACAAATAAAAAGCAATTTATAAACATCCTGCAGCAAAATAAACAATTAAAAATATATTATAAAACTATACAAAATGCTAAAATAATACAAGAAGAGAAATCTTCATTTTTAATCACTGATTATTATACTTTGCAAGATGATGCAAAATTTAAATTAAATACCTTACAAAAAAAGATAAAGCACACTTATCTTGCTTCACTATTTGAAGGTGTAAATCAAGACATAGTTGCAAGCAATAGTGTTGATACATTTGATTATAATTCAATTAATATAGTAAACAACAGAAGTATTATTATTCCAAGAAATGAAATCATTGCTACACGTAGATATTTTAAAAGTACGGGGATTGATTTTATACTCTCTCCTTATACAATTATTACAAACTACATAGCAAATAATGCTAAAAGTAACTTATTTGTTTTACTTATTTATAATAATATTATTTATGCAATTATCTATAATGAAAAAAAACAATTATCATATAGTAAAATAAAAGCTTTAACAAGTTTTGAGTCAACTCAAGATATAACATTTTTAGAAGATGATATTCTAGGTCAGAAACTATATGAAGAAGTAAACTTTTTAGAAATACAACAATTTTTAAAAGAAATTATTGAAGACTATTATGCAAAGAATCAGAATGTAGAGTTTTTAGAGCATATAGAGATTTTATATGCCCTGAAACCTTTATCTGATATACAAGTTACTTCACTTGAGAAAATCCTTATGATTCCTATTCAATATACTCAAATCTCTTTAAATGATTCTATGGATGATATTACGCAAGCAAAGAATGCAAACTTACAGAACCATATAACACCCAGAGTAAAACATAACAGTAAAAGTATCTATTTATGGGTCATACTTCTACTTGTGGTTTTTGCACTAGGAGTGAGTGCATTAAACTATCAGCCTAATAATCATGCAAGTATGAATAATCTGAATAAAAAGATTCTCCCAAAAGAAAATATAGGGTCTATAGAAGTAGAAATGGTATCTTTACCAAATCATTCAGACAAAAATAAAATTATACTAGAACATATGAGGATGTTATTTAATGTTGTCCCATATGATTCAATATTACAAGATATAGAAATAAATGAAGATAGCTCTATTTTTATAATAAATTTCATCGCAAACTCCTTGTCTATTTATGGTATGCAAAATAATCTTAGGGATATTTATGCTGATTCAGAAATCCTGCGAGAATCAAAAAATAATTTTATTATAAATACAATAATTCAAAATAATCAATTAATATCAAAATTTAATGTGCATAAAAAAAATAAAAAAATAAAAAATAAAAAATCTGATTTTTTATCTCAGTTAGAGGTAAGTGAATATTTAGAAAACTTAATTCTACAAGATTCTGTAATTCAACTTGATTCTGAAGATATAAATAAATATTCAACATATTACTTTTCAATAAGCTCAACAATAAAATCACCTAAAAAATTTTATAATCTTATTGACAAAATAAATGCACAAGCATATTCCATAGAACTATCATATCCTATAACTTTTGTAAAAATAAATAATCTTATAGAGGTTAAATATAAATTAAAATTCAACCTAGAAAATAAAAAGTAAGTTCAACTTATAAGATAAATAGTTCTTCTTGTTCTAATTTAAACATATAAGCTCTTATTTTTTTAGGAATTTTATTTATTCTGCACTTCTCCTTAAACTTTTTATCCATTTTTTGGATTGTGAACGGAGCTATATATATTTTATGGTCAGTAATAGCAATAGATATTTTATGTGAGATAACAAGCTCTTTATACTTTTTAATCTCTTCTCTTGTGCTATTAGAAATGAGAATACCTCTTTTTTTTAGATTTTTGTCAATTATTCTAATTGCGATATTGATATCATTGTCATATTCATAAATACTTAATTCATCTATTCGTGTCTCTTTAATATTTTTGAATAAAGATTCATTATCTACATTAAGATACTTGAAACTTTTTACAATACCTGCTTCAAATTCTTCTAATAACTTATCACTGAAATTATGTCTGAAAAAATTTCTTTTATATTTTTCATCATAATTTGACTCATCTATAAAATATTTTTTGCATTTATTATCTAAATACTCTTGTAGTGATGTTTTACTACATTCCAAAAGAGGCTTAATAATTTGGTAATTATCTTTACTGCTATATTTTTGCATTCCTAGTAATTCTGAAACTCCTGCTCCTTTAGCAAACTGCATTAAAAACCATTCTAGCTTATCATTTAATTGATGTGCTGTTACAAGTGAATTGTAATTATTTTTAGTAATAATTTCTTTGAAAAAATCATATCGATATTCCCTTGCATCTTTTTCATTAAATTTATTATGTTCAGGGTAGTTTGAAACAAAACATTTTTTATTGTATTTATGCGCTAATTGTCTTGCATAAATAACTTCATCTTTAGCTTGAACTCGTTGATTATAATTAACAATGGCAATATCAAATGATATTTCCTCTTCTAACATTAAGAAAAACAAAGCAGTAGAGTCAATACCTGCACTAAATGCAAGTAGATTATTAGTTGTATTTATATCTAATTTGGGTATATTCATAATATAATTATATTAAGAATAAAGTTATATAATACTTAGATAAGAAAATTATTATTTCAAAATACATAGAAAGGAAATTATAGATATACTATTAAAGTATATGCCAAAGAAAAACTGTTTTTATATCTCCAATAGCAGACAAATTTGAATACTATAACTTAAGTGTGAAAATTAAGACTGAGGGTTTAAAAGACTTAGGTTTTTTTATGCTATAATTAATTTAATTACAAGGAATTAAATATGCCATTATTAGATAGTTTTAAAGTAGATCATACAAAAATGAAAGCGCCCGCAGTAAGAATTGCCAAAACAATGAAATCAAAAAAAGGTGATGATATAAGTGTTTTTGATATAAGAATTCACACGCCAAATGAAGATAAAATGACAGTAAAAGGTATTCATACTTTAGAGCATCTATTTGCTGGCTTTATTAGAGAACATTTAAATAATAAAAAAGTAGAAATTATTGATTGTTCTCCGATGGGATGTAGAACTGGGTTTTATATGAGTTGCTTAGGCGCGCCTAGCGAGAAAGCTGTTGCCAAGGCAACTGTTTTAGCTATGAAAGATGTATTAAAAGTGAAAAGTGAAGCTGATATTCCAGAATTAAATCTTTTGCAATGTGGTACATATGAAATGCATTCATTAAAAAGTGCAAAAAATACTGCACGCTTCGTCATCAAAAAAGGTGTAGGAGTTATGAATAATAAAGAATTATTGTTGACTAAAGAACAACTCAAAGAGCTAGAAGCATAAAACATATTTCCACCCAAGATGGAACAAACACCCTTTTTAGTACTCAGTTTAATCAACATTATCATAGTAGAAAAGAGGGTGCACTAAATGAATCTTTATCAAAACATGTCATTCCTGCTTTAACTTATCATAAAGGTAAAACAGAACTTCACATATTAGACATCTGCTTTGGATTGGGATATAATACTCTTGCAACCCTGTATTATATTAAACTACACAAGCTAGATATTAAAGTGAATATATATTCTCCAGAGTTTGATAGAAATTTAATTACTTCACTTAAAAAATTTAATTATCCTTCGGAATTTAAAGACTTTGAAAATATTATAATTATCCTATCGTCTCATTTGGTTTATCGAACCGATACTCTAAAAATTGAAATATTTAATGGTGATGCAAGAGAATATATTAAAAATCTTAGCAATATAGATATAGTTTATCAGGATGCATTTAGTAGTGATGTAAACTATTTGTTATGGACCGTAGAGTACTTTAATGATATTAAGAAGACACTTGCTGCTAATGCAATAATTACTACTTATTCTATTGCTACGCCTATTAGATTATCCATCTATGAAAATGATTTTACAATTTACGAATACAAACCAGACAACTCCAATAGAATCACTATTGCACTAAATAAAAAAGAAATTGATCCACAATTTAGATATATAGATATGAAACTTAAAAAACAAAGAAATATAAGTGCACTCCCTTTATATGACTAAATTATTTCTTGTTAATTTCCAAATAATTTAATTTGAGTAAAATTTTAGTTATCTCTTTAAAAACTGGTACAGCTGAATTTGAGGCATAGTAATAGTACCAGTTTTTCCCTCTATTTATGGGATCATTAACGGTCACACCAATGGTATATTTGTGTTTTTCATCGTTTACAAAACCAAAAAAACTACTCATATACTTTCTTTGATATCTTCCATTTTCAACTACGTTAGCTGTACCTGTCTTCCCACCTATTTCTATTCCCTCTATAAATGTATTTTTACCAGTACCTATTTCAACAGTTTTGATAAGAAACTGTTTCATTTTATTGGCAACAACTTTTGATATTATTTGTTCTTCGTTCAAATTATTACTTTTCTTTACAAGATAAGGAACTACTATCTTTCCATCATTATTAAATACAGAATATGCTTTCAAAACCTGCATAAAAGTGGCAGTTATTCCTTGGCCATAAGAATCTGTAGCTTTATATATATTATCTTTATTTTTATCTTCTCCTGCTCTATATTCATAAAGTTTATGAATAACTCCTATTGATTCATATGGCAAATCAATACCAGTTTTTTTAGATAAGCCAAATTTCTTATATCCATCATGAAATTCTTCAGCCGTTAATCTATTTGCAATCTTAAGTGTTCCAATATTACTCGAATAAACTATAATATCTTCCACTGTTATATAATTTTTTTTAAACTGATGGTTATCATGAATTGTATGTCTATCGATTTTATATTCCCCTTTAGGATATTCACCCTTTTTATTTATTTCTCCCTCATTATAAGCAAAAAAGAGTTCATTTTTTTTTATTTTTTTCTTATCCATTGCTAATGAAATTGCTAAAGGTTTAATAACTGAGCCAGGCTCAAAGTTATATTGAATGGCATTTAGTCTTAAGCTTTCTATATCTTCTTGTCTTATTTCTTGAGGATTGTATCTATTTGATGATGCTAAGGATAATATCTTACCGGTACTACTTTCCATTATAGAAATAATAATTTCCTTAGCTCCTAATTTTTCTTTATACCTATCAAGCATTAATTCAATATTTCTTTGTAATTTTAAAGAAATTGTTAATGTTAAATCTTCTCCATCTTTTCTTTTAATAATTTTAGAATTCTTATTAAACAAAATATGTGACAGAATATCTTTCTCCCCTTTTAAAATACCATCTTGCGTATTATTGAGACTCTTATTAAATTCTTTTTCTATCCCGTTCACACCATTAACTTTTTGCTTACCATTATCCTTGTTATTTATCTTTATAAATCCAATAACTGGAGTTAAAGCATCTTTATATGGATATAAGCGTTCTTCTCCTGTTTCATATATATTAAGCCCATATAATATTGATTTTCCATTAACCTTAATTGGCTTGAATACGTCTAATCTTCTTAACTTATATGCAAGTGACTTTAATTCTTTGGCAACTCTTTGATTAATTGTTCTTGAGATTATTGTATATCCATTTTTGGATATTTTTTCTGATAGTATGTGTTTTGGTATATCACTATACAATGAAAACAGTGTAATAAAAAGTTCTTTTTTATTTTGATCTAAACATCTAGTATCTATTGATGCTGAAAATATCTTTTGAGATGTGCCAATTTTAAAATTATCTGAACTATAGATATCACCTCGCACTGCTAAATCTTTTTTTATTGTATTAAGCAATGGTAAATCTCTATCATTTTGTGATGTTTTAGAAACTGAGAAAATCAATATAAAAAATGCGAAGATGATTAAACATATTAAAAGTAAAATTTTTTTCATTATTATCAATTGTTGTTTGTTTAAAGGCATAATTTATCCATATTTCCAAAAAGTTTGCTATAATCCAAAAATGAATTTTATCCAAAAAAAGATTAAATCCCTAACTGATTATAAAAAACCAGATTATGTATTATTTTATCTCAGTTCAATGCTTATAATTATTAGTATTCTATTTTCATATTCATTACCTATCTATACTGTTATATATTGGGATTATAATCCTTTTCATTTTTTTTATAGACAATTGTTCTCAGGATTTTTATCAATTTTGATTATGTGGTCTTTAGCACAAATTAAACCAGATATATTAATTCCTAGACTAGGATGGTTTTTATTCATATTTTGTTTATTTTTAATTATTATTATGCAATTCCTTCCATCTTTTATGGTTACAGAATCTGGTGGTGCGAAAAGATGGATAAGGTTAGCCGGAATTTCTTTATCCCCAGTTGAGTTTTTTAAAGTTGGTTTTATTTATTATTTAGCATGGTCATTTCATCGAAAGCTCACTGATGTTAACAAGCAATCATTTATAGATGAAGTAAAACTATTAGCACCATATGCTATTGTCTTTGGCTTTGTTGTATTTATGATTGCTGTTTTACAAAAAGATTTAGGTCAAGTTGTTCTATTAGCAACAATATTATTTATAATGTTAATTTTTGCCAATAGAAGCTGGAAAGTATTTGCTTCACTTATTGCTATTGCAATAATTGGCATATCTGCCTTAATTTTACTTTTTCCACATAGAGTAATTCGTATTAAAAGTTGGTGGAGTATGGTACAAGATAGTGTATTATCTATCATGCCTGAGTTTGTATCAACTGCATTAAGAATTAAAGAATTTCCTGAACCATACCAAGTAGGTCATTCATTAAATGCTATCAATAATGGTGGATTATTTGGCGCTGGATTAGGGAATGGTTCATTAAAACTTGGTTTTTTAAGTGAAGTACATACAGATTTTGTCTTAGCTGGTATTAGTGAAGAAATTGGTTTTCTTGGATTATTAATAATTATACTAATACTATTTGGTGTTATTTTTAGAATATTTCGTACCTCAAGACGTATTGAAAATACCAAATATCATTTATTTACTCTTGGTATTGGCTTGATGATTAGTATTTCCTTTTTGATTAATTCGTATGGGATCTCGGGTATTATTCCGATAAAAGGTATTGCAGTTCCCTTTTTAAGTTACGGAGGAAGTTCAATGTTAAGTGTTGCAGTTGCTGTTGGTTTAGTCTTATCAATAAGCAGAGATGTCAGAATAAAAAAGAAAGAATAAAAAAGC
>CAWVZX010000020.1:0-13047 GCA_963934755.1 uncultured Arcobacteraceae bacterium
AAAATTATCGCAGTATAGAGAAGAGTTTTTGTTAAAATAGATCAGTTGCATTCTTTTATATGTTTTATCCTTATTATTAAAATAAGCAGGAGAAAATAATTGTAGTTTATCGACTCGTTTATTTGTATTGAGAACATATTCAAATGCCTTCATTGCTCCATAGCTAAACCCAGAAACTATGAAGTCTGATTTTTCTAAATATTCATCAAATAAATGTTCTTCATTTTTTAATGAAAATCCACTAAAATACAACTTCGTCCTTTAGTAAAATATCTCTTAATTTTAGTATTTCATCTTTGTTTGTAATTATCTCTGTTTTTAAATCATCTTTTATATTAAGAATCAATATTTCCACAGATAAAGACATTTTGTAGTTTTCGACCATATTATGTGCAATTTTATAAGCCTCTTTTAATTCATCTTCAAAAACTACATATGATTCATTTTTGATAACTTCTAAAGCAATACTACCAGATAAGTATTTTTTTATCATATCTTCTAATTGTGTTTTTGATGGATACATTAAATCTTCACTTGATATACCACTATCTAAAAGCTTTACTTGAGTTTTTGTTATAAAAGCCTTCCCCGCTTGATATATAGCTAAAATTTCTTTTTGTTCAGGAGTCAAAATAATGATTTGTTTTTTGCCAAATTGTATTTTCTTTTTCGCAAACTCTAAATCATCTTCTATTAAACTTATTCCATTTCTTTTAATCATATATAGCAAAGCTTCATTTACAAGTGTTGATAAGGCAGAACTAGTAAAACCACTCGTTTCATTTGCAAGTTTTTCTATGTCAAGGTTTATCGATTTACCTTTTAAATATAATTTTAATATCTCTAGTCTATCTGTTTTTGTAGGTAAAGTTAAAAATACTCTTCTATCAAATCGTCCTGCTCGAAGTAATGCTTCATCTAATACTTCTATTTTATTGGTTGCAGCTATTACCATAACTCCACTCGAACTATCAAAGCCATCCATTTGAGTTAAAAGTTCATTTAATGTTGATTCTCTTTCATCGTTACTACCTATTCCTCTAGCTTTCCCAACTGCATCAATCTCATCTATAAATATAATAGATGGGGCATTTAGTTTTGCTACTGCGAAAAGTTCTCTTACTCTTTTAGCACCCATACCAACATAAATATGTACAAAACTTGCGCCACTTTGATAAAAGAATGGAACTTTTGCTTCACCTGCAACCGCTTTTGCTATGAGCGTTTTTCCTACACCAGGAGGACCTACTAGCAAAACACCTCGAGGAAGTGATACACCATATTTCTGATATTTCTTAGGATTATTTAAAAAATCTACTACTTCCTCAAGCTCTTCTTTAACCTCTTTTATGCCAGCAACATCTTTAAATGTAATATTTGATGTAATAGGAGCAATATAAGTTTTTTTATCCTTTTTTTTAATATTCGAAGATTCTTCTTTTGTAGCCTCTTTCGCGATATCTGATTCATCACTGAATATATGAGGAAAGATTAAACTTTTTATTTTATCTTTATTTCTTTGTAAGACAAATGCAAACATCAGTAAAATGAAGAAAAATCCAGCACCAAGATAATAAATATTTTGATTTATGGCATTATTAGATCTAGTAATTGCATATACAAATAATATAATCAAGATAATTGCAGATATACTCATTATTCGTAAGTTGCTGTTAATATTTAATATAACGTTAAATTTCTTATTTTCTTTCACATCTTTTTTTTCAGAATTTTGAAGCATTTTTATTCTCAAGTTTTTCATAATTTTTTATACTTATCCAATCACCAACTAAATTTGTATCACTTTTAACTTCAATTGTATTAAAAAATTGGTCATAACCTGTATAGATATTTTCTTTCTTAGATTCTATAAGTATATCCAATACTTGATTTTCTTGTCTAAAATCAATATTCTTTTGTTGTATTTTAGCTTCTAATTCTCGTAATCTTGCCTTGGCTATAGTTCCATTAATTTGTGGAGTCATTTGAGCACTAGGTGTTCCATCTCTTGGAGAATAGGTAAAACTGTGGATATGTGTTAATGGAAATTGATCAATATTTTTCATAGCATCTTCCCATATCTCATCAGTTTCTCCTGGATGACCTACTATAAAATCAGTACCCAAAGCATATCCTTTTGAAGCCAATAACTCAAAAAGTTCTAAATCACTTTTAACCTTATTTCTTCTATGCATAATTTTTAACATCACTTTATTTGTATGTTGTAATGCGATATGAAGATGTTTTCCCATCCATGGTTCAGTCAATATTTCTTTAAATTCATCTGTAATTTGTACAGGCTCGATACTACCAAGTCGAATTCGACGAACCCCTCTTATCATTGCCATTTTTTTGATTAGTTGTGTTAATTTATCTTTTTTATTTACAACCCCATGTTCTTTTCCAAAAGAGCCTACATTTGTACCTGTTAAAATAAATTCACCAAAACCATTAGAAGCTAAAATAGAAACTTGATTTAAGATTTTTTCTTCATCATAACTTCTAGAATTACCTCTAACAAAAGGAATAATACAGTAACTGCATCTAAAATCACAACCTTCTTGAATCTTTATAAATGCACGACTTCTACCTATCATTTTATCTATAATTGTTTCATCAATATGTTTTAAATCACCTGCTTCAAAAAACCTTTTATCATCTTTTAAAAGTGAATTGATTTTTTCTTTCTCACTATGTCCAAATAAAGCATCAATTTTGTTTTCTTTAAATAAACTTTCACCTTTAGTCCAAACTCCACAACCTGTAAACACAACTCTAGGGTCATTGTCTAACTTCTTTAATGAACTTATATAATTTCGAGCCGTACTATCTGCACTATTTGTAACCGTACAGGAATTTATCACGACAATATCTGCCTCTTTTTCTGTAAGTGTTATATCAAAATCTTTTAGATTGTTCATCATTACTTGAGTATCAAATACATTTGTACGGCATCCAAAAGTTTTAAAATAGACTTTTTCTTTCTTTATCATTTTTAAACCACTTAACTTTCTGTATCAATATCAAATAAACTATTAGTTCCATCAATATTTGGTATTAATTGTTCTGAGTCTACTTGTGCATTTCTTGCTACATTGATTGTTTGAGTAGGGTAAGCAATAGTTATATCTTCGGCTTCATTAAATGCATCTAGTAAGTCCATACTTATAGCGCTTCTTAAGCCTAGTGTTGCATGAGAGTTTGTATAGTACCAAGATGAAATTACTATACTATAAGACTCTACAAATGCAAATATTCTAGGTTCTGCATTTGCACTTCTTAAAACATATTTCTTTCTCATATTTTGAAGTCTTTTTTTAGTCAAATCAGTATAGCCTTTAGCCTGAGCTTGAACAATTCCTTTTGCTAATTTAATAGCTTTTTTGTGGTTTGAATCAAAAGTGATATGTATATCTATACCATCCCAAACTGTTCTTAATCCATCAAAAGTATAATTAGCAATCATATCTGTAAAGATATAATTATTTGGTATAAAGATAACTCTACCTGTTCTTCTATTTTTGACATATGAAGTCAATGTAATATCTTCACGAACTGCTATTTTAAATAATGTAATATCTAAAACATCACCAACAATTTCAATATCACCTCTTATAACTTTAATGCGATCACCAACACTAATAGCTCCGCTAGTCATAATTGCCATCCACCCAAACAAAGACATAAACCAATCTTTTAAAGCAATCGCAATACCAGCTGATGCGAATCCTAAAATAGTCACTAAATACGAAACATTATCTATATATGAAAATAAAAGTATAAATGTTATTACAACAATAAATATAAAGTTAATTAATTTATTTGCAGTGTAATGCTTGTCATCATCATCAACATATTTTTTAACTGTTTTTTTTACCCCTATGGAAAAAAGAAATAAAACTACTATAATAATAAGAAGTTTTGCAGTACGCCACATCTCTTCCGAGATCGCATTATTAACCTCTTGAGTAGTTTGTCGTACCTTTTTATTATAAACCTCATCTGTTGTTGAAACAATATCAACTACCATAAGAAAATTCTTCAGTTCGAGCTCTAATTTATTAATTTGATCTGCTAAGGCCTTATCTGTATAAAGAATGTATAATTGATTTGAAATATTTAATTTATGGGTTATTAAATCAACTAAATCTACAAGTTCGTTATGGATTTGTTTATAGTTTTCTACATTTTCATTTAATTTTTGCCTATAAGATAATGCCTCAATAATAGAAAATGGATTTTTTACTATTGGTACTTTTCCAATTGCTACAGGAGTGATTTGTTTTCCAATAGGAGAATCTTTATATTCACTAATAAATTCTAGTTCATTTTCTTTGATTCTGATTTTATTATTTAGTTGATATGAAAGTTCTTTATATTTTTCACCTTTCCATCTACCGTACTTAGTTGCATCTTTTTTAATTTGTATTAATACTTTTTCACTTTTTCTATATGTCAAATAATTATTATATCTAGTAATCCAAGTATTTTTTTCTAAATCTTTATTAATATTTCTTAATTCTTCTTTTAATTCAGCAATTTTAGATGACTTTTCTATACTTTGAGTTGTAATATCAACACCATAAAGATTAGAAACTAAAAAAAATAAAATGATTAAATACTTAGAAATATTGTTCATGAAAAGTCTTTTAATACTGATATAATATCTTGCTTAGAAACATTATCTGTTATTGTACAATCACCTACACAAATAGGTAAAATGAATTTAATTTTATTATCCAAACTTTTCTTATCTAGAAAAAAATGTTCATAAAAATCTTCTACATCTTTTATATTATATGTTGTAGGAATGTCATATTTTTTTAGTAAATTTTTAACTCTAATAGATTCTTCTTTACTCATAAGTCCTAGTTTTACTGAAACTTCATTTGCCATACACATTCCAATACCCACAGCTTCTCCATGTAAATAAGTGGTATAATTTGTCTCATTTTCTATAACATGTCCAAAAGTATGTCCGTAGTTTAAAGCAGCTCTTAAACCTTTCTCTTTTTCATCTTGACTTACTACCGATGCTTTTGTTTCTACAGATTTTTGTATAGCTATTTTTATATTTTGCATGTTTGTTAATTTATTTTGTTCTAGCCATTCGAAAAAATCCTTATCGAAACAAACTGCCATTTTTACTATCTCAGCAATTCCAGCTGAGAATTCTCTTACAGGTAAAGTTGTTAAAAAATGTGTATCTATTAAAACAGTTTTTGGCTGATGAAATGCACCAAGTAAATTCTTTCCAAATTTATTGTTTACACCTGTTTTCCCACCAACGCTTGCATCTACTTGAGATAAAAGTGTTGTAGGTATTTGAATAAAATCAATTCCTCGTTGGTATATAGAAGCAGCAAAACCAGTCATATCGCCAATAACTCCACCACCAAAAGCAATAAGTACGGAGCTTCTATTTAATTTATGTTCGAAACAATGTTCAAGTATATCTTCTATTGTTTGCATATTTTTGTATTGTTCACCATCAGGAATAGTAACAACACTTAAATCTTTTATTTCTAGCTTAGACAGTAAATAAGTCAAGTGAAAGTTAGAGATAGTAGGATTGCTTACTACGACTACCTTTTTGTCTATTGTTATTGTTTGAAGTTCACCTATGATTATGTCATAAGAGGTATCAGGAAGTGTTATATTTACAATCATGTCTAGTCCAGTTAAAATTTTTTATAATTATTTTATAATAGCGAAAAGTGACTGTAAAATATCTTTTGTATTTGTATCTATCCTTTTTACTTTTGCTTCTTTTACCAATACTAGCATAACTTTTACTCTAAATAACACTTTATCTTCCTTCTTTATTTCTTGAATTAAGACAAAAGAAGCCCGATTCATTTCCTCAATCCTTGTACTAACTTCAATAATATCAGCAAATAAAGCACTCGAAATAAAATCACAATCCATTTTACGAACAAGAAAATGTGCTCCATCAATGATAGGTGTCATTCCCTTATCAAAAAAGAACTCACTACGAGCTCTTTCACAATATTTTAAATAATTTGCATGATACACTATGCCAAGGGCATCAGTATCTTCGTAATATACTCGTATAAGCATTCTAAAACTCCTTATTTATGGGCACTTAAAATCCCTATTTTATCAAATTTAATTAATTTAGTACCTAATATGTGCCATTCCTCGTATCTAGATAGTAGATACTGACTTTTATTTTATAGATTATAACTAACAATTAAATACAAACTAATAAAGTTCTTTTTTAATTTTTTCTTGATAGTTGTTATTATCATAATTTGTAGGATTTCAAGAAATATACAAATATAAAAAATAACTATATAATTTAAATAATTTAGTATAAAGGTCGTTGAGATATAAGATATTATGTTTTTATAATAAGGAAGAAATATGCAAAAAATTAAACAAAGACCTCAGACTATAAATACACTCAATGATCTAGCTCAATTAGCAGACTACTCCCTAATAGAAACACTCAACTGCAATCCAGATGCCAAGGCAAATGGTATAGACCACTTGCCCAGAGAAGTATTTACTGGGCATTATGTCCTTGTAAACCCTAGCCCAATTGAAGCTCCCCTTTACATTATGCACAGTAAGAATTTCTTTAAAGAACTTGGTTTTTCTGATAGTTTGGCAAGATTAGAAGATTTTATTCGAATGTTTAGTGGGGACACCTCTAGGTTGCCCAAACCATTACGAAAGATAGGTTGGGCAACTGGATATGCACTTTCTATCTATGGTAGAGAATACTATGAACAGTGTCCTTTTAAAACAGGAAATGGATACGGTGACGGCAGGGCCATATCTATACTAGAAGCTGTAATAAATGGTAAACGATGGGAAATGCAACTTAAAGGCGGAGGCAGAACACCTTACTGTCGTGGAGCTGATGGACGCGCAGTTCTGCGTTCAAGTATTCGAGAGTTTTTGGCACAGGAACATATGCATGCTTTGGGAGTTCCAACATCACGCTCTTTGAGTTTATATGTATCAAAAACAGAAAAAGCCAGACGACCATGGTTTCGTGAGGATTCCTATTCTAGGGATCCTGAAGTTATGATAGAAGAAGCTGTTGCTATTACAACACGCGTCGCACCGTCATTTCTACGTGTAGGCCAACTTGAACTTTTCGCTCGTCGTGCCAGAAAAAATGAGCATCCAAAAGTGATGGAAGAGCTAGAAAAAATCGTGTTACACTTAATTGATCGTGAATATAGTGATGTCATTGACACAAATTTAACTCTCCCTGAAAAAGTGATATTATTGGCTCATGAGTTTTGCAATCGCCTTAGCTCACTTGTATCAAATTGGATTCGTGTAGGATACTGTCAAGGGAACTTTAATGGTGACAATTGTGCAGCAGGTGGCTATACACTTGATTACGGTCCATTCGGATTTATAGATATCTTTAATCCTAAATATCAGCCGTGGACGGGTGGAGGTGTTCACTTCTCATTTTTTAATCAACCTCAAGCTGCAGAGCGTAACTTTAAGGTCTTCTGTACCGCATTACAACCCTTACTACAATCACATGAAAACGAAATACAAGAACTTGAAAAGCTAAGAGATGAGTTCTCGAAAGTCATGCAAAGCAAAATGATACATATGTGGTCATCTAAGTTGGGTCTACAAACTTTTAATGCAGGCTTATTGAATGAACTTATAAAGCTAATGATAGAAACCTCTGTCGATTACACTATCTTTTTTCGAGAACTATCAAACATACCTGATGATATATCTGAGCTGAAAAAAAGCTTTTATGGCGAGTCAAAATATGATGAAAATATTTTAAAAGGCTGGTCAGAGTGGCTAAATAAATGGAAATCACTTATCAACGCAATTACAGCAGAATCTAGAGAAAAACTTTCTAAAGAAATGAAACTAATCAATCCAAAATATACTCTAAGAGAGTGGCTCCTTGTGCCTGCTTATAAAAAAGCTGAAAAAGAAAATTATTCACTTGTCAGAGAGTTACAAGAGATTATGACAAACCCATATGCTGAACAATCTAGTGAGATAGAGGAGAAATACTATAGACAAAAGCCCTCAGAATTTTTTGAAATTGCTGGTATATCTCATATTAGCTGCTCATCATAAGCCAAAAAAATAAGCCAGATTATTCCTGTAAGTGTGGTATGACTAAATGACAATTAACTTTCATATAATTTATCATGCTTACTTTCATGCAGCATGATAAGGCTCTTTTCCTTTATTGTATCCTCACTATTTTTTAATGATAGTAATAATTAATTCACCGACTTCAAATCCAAACTTCTTCATTTTTGAATGATTGATGATTATGCCATCTTCTTGAAGGTGAAGCCAATCTTTTACATTGATATCTATAGTACCATCACCATAAGGAACACGCATTGTGTAATCTATGACTACAGTATTTCCATTATTTTGCATTTTTGCTTCACCAACTATATCTCCAGCTGTACCTATGTAAGTATTTTTACCATTTGGGGTAAGTGTCCAGATGCGTTTCTGTTTTTCACCATCGTTATAAACAAAACTCTCATCAAGTGTACCCACACCATTTTGATCCCAACTTCCAAATAAATCACCTTTAAATGTACGAATTATTTTTCCACTTCTATCTTTTACTAATCCATAGGCCGTTAGTTCACCGTCGAAGTACTTTTCTGGAATAAAAGTAGGCTTAGAATCAGTGAAATCTTCTATTGCCATAGATGAACATCCTTGAAAAATTGTACAAACTATAAATGTATATATTGATTTTAAAATCATTTTTCTAATCCTTTATTTAAATCTATATTTTGATCTCTTGAAAATACTAACTGTACGAGACCAATATTTCTTGTAATAAATGCAGCTTCACAATAGTTAAGATACATTTTCCACATACGAATGAAGTACTCATCAAAACCTAAAGCTTTTACTTTATCAACTTTTTTACTAAAATTTTGATCCCATAGTCTTAGGGTTCTGGCATAGTCTTCTGTAAACTCTTCCATATGAAGTAGGTTTAGTCTTGTGTTCTTTGTCGTTATATTAAGAATTTTATTTAGACTTGGAAGATGTCCTCCTGGAAAAATATACTTTTGAATAAAATCCGTACTCTTTGAATATGCTTCATATCTTTGATCAGGTATAGTAATCACTTGCATTACTAATACACCACTTGGTTTTAAAAGTGATTCACATTTTTTGAAAAAGACATCAAAATACTCTGCTCCTACAGCTTCAAACATCTCTACAGAAATGATGGCATCATAAGTTCCTTCTAAATCTCTATAGTCCTTAAGTAAAATATCAATTTTATCTTCTACATCCTCAAGTTTAAATCGCTCATGACAATAGTTCTTTTGCTCATTACTTAAAGTCACTGTTGTTACATCACAATTTAAATCTTTTGCTAGATATAAAGCTAAAGCTCCCCATCCAGAACCAATCTCTAAAACTTTTGCACCTGATTGTATTTGTAGTTTGTTTGCTAAATATTGTATCTTTTTTGTTTGTGCAGTATAAAGATCTTCTTTATATTCATCAAATATTGCGCTTGAATACATCATGGTTTCATCAAGCATTAATTTAAAAAAATCATTCGATAGATCATAATGCTCCGAAATATTTTTCTTTGAGCGGGTCTTAGAGTTTTTACGCATAAAGTGTTTGACTCTATTTAAATTTGGCACAAGGTTACTAAACCAATTTGCTTTGTAATCTTCACTTTTTACTCCTAGCTTTGAGTTTAATAAGGAAATTTTAATCAGTTCTGTCAAATTATCTGTATCAAAGTCCCCGTCCATATAACTCTCCGCAAAACCTATATCCCCATAAAAAGCTAAGCGTCTAAAAAAGTCTGAAGAGTTTATTTTCATTTTTACAGGAGAGAAATCATTATCCCCATAAAGTACATTTGAACCATCTGGATATTCTAATTCAAGAGTTCCAATCTCAATCTTTTGTAAATACTTATTTCCAAATTTATTCCAAAATCCTTTCATTTTAATACCTCCTTTGTTTATCTATGTCTGTTGCTTGGTTAAATTTTAAGCCTAAGCGATACAGTTTTAGTGACTGCCAAAGAGTACGTATCACCACACTGAATGTTAAAAAAAAGTGTTTAAAAAAAAGTGATATAATACTCTTCGTACTAAATTCTTTAAAGCTTCCTCTAAAAGTTGCCATCATTGTTTTTACATTATCTTCATAACAGTCAACACCAAAAAATATTTTTTCTTCTTTATACTCCAAGGTAAATTTATAAAGACCGGTACGTTTTAGAAATGGTGAAACATGCATATCTTTTATAGCCTCTCCCATATATTGAGTTTTCGATTTTTGATTAAGCTCTACTGGATACACAATACGACCACCATTGTAGTTATGTACTTCTACTAGTAAAGAGGAGGGTTTCTCATCATTAAAAAGTATTAATACACTAATAGGGTTAAAAACATAATTTGCAATACGAGGAAGAGTTAATAAACGCATCTTTTTTGTAGCTACTAAATCAAACTTTTCTAAAAGGTTTGTAATATTTTGTAAAAAATTGTCTCCCTTTCCAAAATGGTCTTTAGCAAAAAAAGAAAAAAAGTTCCATGAGTTATAAGAGAATAATTTTATTTTGAGTGTTAGTAGATTATATACATCAATATCAAGCATAAAAAAATTATAGGTAAATTTATGATTTGTTCCTTTGAAGCGTTTGTGAAATACTTCTCCATCATAGAATTTATGACTCATAGTGCACACTCAAATTTCTTTGCGATTTCATTTGCACTCCAAAGACCATCTTCATGAAATCCATAACGCCAATATGCACCAGCAAAATAAGTATTATTTATCCCATTTATCTCTTCTCTTAAAGTTTGCGATTTAAGCGCAGCTATGTCAAACTGAGGATGTTCATAACTAATTTTCTCAATCACTTCTTCTATTTCCTCTGTTTCATTTAGAGAAACAAAGTACTCCTTATCACTTGTAAGATTTTGAAGTCTATTTATCCAATAAGAAAGTGTTACTGTATTTGAATCATTGTTATTTTTATAGTTCCAAGCTGCATAAATATTCTTATCTGGATAAAGTGCATTCATATCATTATGTAGAACTGCTTCATTTTGTTTGTAAGAAAAGCAAGAGAGTATTTCCTTTTCTTTAGCACTAGCATCTTCCAACATTTCAATTACTTGAGGTGCATGCATAGCAAAGATAACTTTATCGTAGTGTTTTTTTGTCCCATCTTTGGCTATTAGAATCACATTTTGAGCTTCTCTTTTTACCTTTATGATATTACTATTTAAATAAATATTTCCAGATATGTGCTCTTGTATTTTATTTACATAATTTACTGAACCGTTACTTACTGTTAACCATTGGTGTTGTGTTGAAACTCCAAGGAGTCCATGATTTTTAAAAAAAACTAGAAAGCTACGAGTAGGGAATTCACCCATTTTTTCACTAGGTGTAGACCATATAGCAGCACCCATAGGGAATAAATAGCGATTTTTAAATGCTTTCCCATATGGTTTTAAATAGTCATCTAAAGATTTATCCAAATCTTTGGTATCATTATCTACATCATAATTTGCTTTTTTATTGAACTTGAAAATATCATAAATCATTTTATAGTGTGTCAGTGAGAAAAGATTACTTTTTTGGAAAAAAATTCCTCCTAATGTTTGTGCATTGTAAGCCACATTACTCACTTTGTCCCAAAAAGAAAAGCTCATATCACTTTGTTCGATTTTAACATCAAGTTCTTGAAAAAGTTTTGTTAATAGTGGATAGGTTGGATGATTGAAAACTAAAAAACCTGTATCTACTCCAAAAATTTTGCCATTTTCATTTATTTGTGTTGTTCTTGCATGACCCCCTAAACGAGACTCCTTTTCATATAAGTCAACTACATGTTTTTTACTTAAAAGGTAAGCACTTCCTAGGCCACTTATGCCAGCTCCTAATACTGCAATTTTCATTTGTATCTTCCTTCCTTATCTTGTGGTGTATATATGAGTGATTCTAAATCTATTTGAGTTTCTAAAAGTTGCTCTATTTTTTCGAGAGTAGTTTTTTGCATGAAAGGTTTTCTCGAAATTATCCAAACATTCTCAAAATCTTCATTTGCCACAAGAGCACTTGTGTAGTCATCATCAAGATAATAAATACCGTACTCCTTGCTAAAAAATAAAAAATAAGTCATATTTATTTTTGACATATTATCTTCATTTAAAGGTTCCGCAGTACCTGAAAATTCGATGAGCTTAGCCCCTATTGTGGTATCAAAGCATCTGTTATAAACTTTATACTCATTCTTAGGTGTTAAAATGTATTCTACACTTGATGCTACACATTTATATTGCATAAAATTATAGGTACGTGCTATTTCATACCAAAGCCCACTAAATTTCTGTGGACTTACATAATTTACTGTTTTAAGTGATGAAGCATAAGCATTAAAAAGTATTAAAAGTAACAGCATTAAATATTTCATATGGTATTATATGAAAGAAAACAATTTGTTAGTATATTATATATGTCAATTCATAACTTTTCTTGATATTTCCACAAAATAAGAATTGCTGAAAGCTTTAATATAACTGGTAAAGCCCCATAAAGAAGTGTCAATACAAAAAGAGATGTAGGATTTGGATTATCTGGTACAAAATTAAAAAAACCGAGTATACTAAAACTAATACCAACGCCAAAGGCAAGTGAAAGTTTTGTAAGCATAGCAAAGAAACCAAAAAGTGTTCCGGAGAGTTCTCCATGTTTTTGTGTTGCTTTTTGTGCGATGTCAGCTTGAATAGAAGCAGGAAGCGCAATATCTGCACCTAAGCTCATACCTGAGAAAATTGTAATAAGCGCAAAATAAATTATATCTCCTTCGCCTAAAAATAAGACAAAAAAGAAGAAAAAGCTTGCATTAGACATGGAAATTAGCCACGTAGTTTTTTTTGTGATTTTCCGAGAAATATAAACCCAAAAAGGAAGTGCTAAAACCCCAGATCCAAAATATAGTAGAAGTAATAAACCACTAAGTTCTTCAGCCTTAATAATCAAAGAAACATAAAATAA
>CAWVZX010000021.1:0-12850 GCA_963934755.1 uncultured Arcobacteraceae bacterium
CTAGTATTAGATACACCTAAAGTCAAAATTGAAGAATCTGTAAAAAAAGTTATGAAAACAGCAACAAAGATATTGGCTGCTCCAAAACGAAAAATAGCACTTGCTGCTCCCGAGACAAGCGATTTTGCTACAAAAACCGATGTGCTAAAAGGCTACTTTATTCAAATTGGTGCCTTTAGCCAAGAACCAAATAAAAACTTGTTAGATAGTATCGGCACTATGGGATATACATATAAAATTCATCAAGTGACAATTAACCGTAAAATATATAATAAGGTTCTAATTGGTTCCTTTGAATCAAGTGCAGAAGCTAGGAAAAAATTAGGTCAAGTTAAGTTAGATTTCAGAAATCCTAATGCATATATATTAAAATTTTAGAATCTTGAATATAATGACTTTTTATGATAAAACGATTTTTCTTGATGAGTTTACGCCCGTATCTATTTACCATAAAGTAAAAGATATTTTCAAAGATGAGATAACATTTTTATTTGAATCAGTAGTAAATAGTAATGATGGTAATTTTAGTTATATAATTATTGGTGCAAGAGAGAGAGTTTGGCATAAAGATTCTAAGAGTTATTATAAAAATGAACAGGGTATAGTTCAAAATATCGATAAGAATCCATTCATATTTCTAAAAGAATACTATAAGAATATTGATAAAGAGATGTATAAAGAAAAAGGAAATGCTTTAGGCATTGGTCTTATTGATGGATTTATTGGTAATATGGGTTATGATATGGTTTCAACATTTGAACCTGTACTAGAAGAATATATGAGCGATCTCAAAGATGATTTTGATATTGCAGATTGTGATTTGATTCGTCCTAAAATCATATTGATATATTCTCATAAAAGCTCACAATTAACAATGATTACATCTATGACTGAGATGAAAGATTATTTAGTGGTAATTGAAGAAAAACTAAAAGAACCATTTCTTTATAGACCATTAAAAAGTGTAAAATTACTAGATGAAGGGCATTTTTCTCATACAAAGAATAAGTTTTTTGAGATGATTGCGAAATCAAAAGAGATGATTAGAAGTGGCGATATTTTTCAAATACTAATGACAAATCGCTATACAAGAAAAGCAAAAATAGATAATTTGAGTTTTTATAGAATGCTTAGAAGTAAAAACCCAAGTCCATATTTATTTTTACTTGAATATGAGGATTTTTGCATAGCTGGAAGTAGTCCTGAAGTTATGGTAAGACTTACTGATAACAGAATACTTCTTCGACCAATTGCAGGTACAAGAAAAAGAGGTAAAACTTTATCGAAGGATCTTGAAATGGAGTATGAACTAACGCATGATCCAAAAGAAATCGCAGAACATGTTATGCTTATAGATTTAGGTCGTAATGATGTAGGAAGAGTTGCAGAAATTGGCACAGTAGTAGTTACTGATAAAATGAGAGTCGAAAAATATTCCCATGTCATGCATTTAGTTACTGATGTTGAGGCAACCTTGGATAATCAATATGATATGTTTGATTTATTTGCAGCAACTTTTACTGCTGGTACTATGACAGGCGCTCCTAAAATTAGAGCTATGGAATTGATTGCACAATTCGAACAATTAAAAAGAAGTTTTTATAGTGGTAGCATAGCTTACTTTGGTTTTGATGGAAATATGGATAGTGCGATTACTATTAGAACTACAATGATAAAAGATGATACTGTTATTTTTCAAGCAGGTGCAGGAATAGTTGCTGATAGTGTTCCTGAATTAGAATTTAATGAAGTTAATAATAAATTAGCAGCAAATATTAGTACTTTAGAAGATTTAAGTAAAATATAATTAAGGAATAAGATTGAACAAAATGTTAGTAGCACACTCCCCAGACGCAGATGATATTTTTATGTATTATGCTATAAAATTCGGGTGGGTAACATTAAAAGATACAGAGTTTAATAATATCGCATTAGACATTGAAACATTAAATCAAGCAACATTAAAAGGTGAATATGATATTTGCGCAATTAGTTTTGCTCTATATCCTTTCGTAAAGAAAGATTTTGCACTCCTAAAAACAGCTGTTAGTTTTGGTGATGGTTATGGTCCTAAAATGGTAAAATTAAAAGACAAAAAATTAAAAAGAAACTTTAAAATCGCACTTAGCGGTAGATATACTACAAATGCTTTATTGTTTAAAATCAAATATCCAGAAGCTAGAGTATCTTATATGAATTTTTTGGAGATAGAACAAGCTGTTTTAGATGGTATTGTTGATGCAGGAGTGTTAATACACGAATCAATCTTAACTTATAGTAAGAAGCTTGAAACAGAGGATGAACTTTGGGATATATGGCAAGATCTAGCAGGGTATGATTTGCCATTACCTTTAGGTGGAATGTGTTTACGAAGAAGTATTCCATTGAATAAAGCAATTGATTATGAAAATATCCTAATTAAAGCTGTAAAAGTTGCAACTGATAATAAATTACTTTTATCTGATATGTTAATTGAAAGAGATTTGATTCGTGTAAATCATGAAACATTGCAAAGATATTTGGATCTTTATGCAAATGATGACTCTATTGAGTTAAGTCCTTTACAATTTAAAGCCTTAGATAAACTTTATAGTCTAGGATATGAACATGGATTTTATGATGAACTTATAAAGTCTCAAGATTATCTGATTCCTAGTGAGTATCAAGAATTACGAAATTCTTAAAATTCTATAGATATCTCTTGTAAACAAAAGGAATAATCTTCAATGACAAAAATTATAAACTTTAAAAGATATACTTCTCTTGGTATTGGAGGAGAACACGAAGTAAAAATTATAAATGAAATAGGTCAATATCGCGAATACAAAGTTTTAGGAAGAGGACATAACTCACTAATATCAAATAATCCGCCTTTATTAGCGATTTTAGGCGATGCCTTTAATTATATCATCAAAGAAAATAATTTACTTAGAGTAGGTGCAGCAACAACTAGTGGTAAGTTACTAACATATTGTAGAAAAAATAATATTGCACATTTTGAATTATTAGCAAAGCTACCTGGTAATATGGGTGGATTAGTCACAATGAATGCTGGATTAAAACAATGGGAAATATTTAATTATCTTCATTCTATAAAAACACAGGATGGTGAAATACTCAAAAAAAATATAACTCATGCGTATAGAGAAACAGAAATAAATGGAATATTATTTGAAGTTACTTTTGAAGTAGAAGAGGGCTATGATAAGAAACAGCAAATAATATTTAATAAGATGAGAGATAATCAACCATATCAAGCAAGTGCAGGTAGCTGTTTTAAAAATCCGAAAAATAATAGCGCTGGATATCTCATAGAAGAAGTTGGGCTTAAAGGCTATAGAATAGGAGCAATGTCTTTTAGCGAACTCCATGCTAATTTTTTAGTAAATTTAGGTGATGGAACCTTTGAAGAAGCTATGGATTTAATTAAATTGGCAAAAGAAAAAGTAAAAGAAAAATATAATATTGATTTAGAATTAGAGATAGATATAATATAAATAGTAACAATATGCAATGTTTTTAAATTGAATAGAATTTTTATAGTAATATTCTTCATATATAATCAGAAGGATGTATTATGAAGTCATTAAAATGTGCCTCAATAGATGGAATAGATGCTGTAAGTATTGATGTGGAATCGACATTCACAAAAGGCTTACCAAACTTTAGTATAGGCGGCATGGCAAATACAGCAATACTAGAATCTAAAGATAGAATAAAATCTGCACTTTTAACTAATGAATTTAAATTCCCACCTAAACGAATAACGATTAATCTTTCACCTTCTGAAATAGCTAAAAAAGGTAGTCAGGTTGATTTATCTATTGCTTTACTTATTGCTTTACAAGAAACAAAAGTTGAGTTAAGTGATTTTTATGTTTTTGGAGAGTTAGGCTTAGATGGGAGTTTAAAAGATACTAAATCTATTTTTGTTCTCATATTATCTCTTGTTAAACAGGGATTAATAAGTAATGTACTTATTCCTAAAGAGTCAATCGCGAAAGTTTCAACAATACCAAATATCAATATTTATTCAGTAGAAAATTTAAATCAAGCTATAGAGTTTTTTCATAAAAGTGATAAGTCTTTCTATAAAATCGAAAATAAGATATTTGAATATGAGAATTTAAATATAAAGGGAGAAAAGTTTTATTTTATAAAAAAATATGAAAATAATTTTAAAGAAGTAAAAGGCCAATTTTTAGCAAAAAAAGCTGCGTTAATAAGTGCAGCTGGAAATCATAACATCTTATTTGAAGGAAGTCCAGGTTGTGGGAAAAGTATGATAGCGAAAAGATTAAAAGACATATCCGCACCAATGAATTTAGCAGAAATATTAGATATTGCAAAGATGGAATCTTTACAATCAAAGCAACCAAATTTTATGCCGAAACGGACATTTATTTCTCCACATCACAGCTCAACTAAAGCATCTATTGTTGGTGGTACTCAAATAGGTGAGGTAGCATTGTCAAATCACGGAATTTTATTTTTTGATGAATTACCTCATTATGCTAAAACAGTTTTAGAAGCAATGAGAGAACCTTTAGAAGATAATGAGATATCTATATCTAGAGTAAATTCAAAGGTGAAATATCCCACTAAATTTTTATTTGTTTGTGCGATGAATCCTTGTCCTTGTGGAAATTTATTGGCACAATCAAAAGAATGCAGGTGTACCTCCGTAGAGATTCAAAGATATAAAAATAAAATATCTGATCCTTTTTTAGATAGAATTGATTTATATGTTACAATGAATGAAGTAAGTAAAGAAGATATAAGTGATGTAACTTCTGAAGAATTACATATAAGAGTAATTGAATCATTCAAATTACAAAAACTCAGAGGACAAAAAGAATTAAATGGCAAATTAAGTGATACTGATATAAAGAAATATTGTCTTTTAACAAAAGAAGCTCAAGATATTTTAGATATGTCTATAGAAAAATTTACATTATCTTTTAGAGCGATTAATAAAGTTTTAAAAGTTTCTAGAACAATTGCTGATCTAGATTCCAAAAAAATGATTGATTCTGCTCATGTTATTGAAGCACTTAGTTATAGAAAAAGATAAACTTTTTAATTTTAGATAATAAAAAAGCCTTCACTGAATGTGAAGGCTTTTTCTAAATCAAGTGATTCTATTTAAAGATTAACCATTTCTCTTTTTCATAATTTCTTCTGCAACATTTTTTGGAACTTCCATATATTGATCAAAAATCATAGAATACGTAGCTCTACCTTGAGACATAGATCTTAAATCTGTAGAGTAACCGAACATTTCAGATAAAGGTACTAATGCAACTACAAGTTTAACACCAGCTCTATCATCCATAGATTGAACTAATCCTCTTCTTTTGTTACAATCGCCAATACAATCACCCATGTAGTCTTCAGGAGTTTCAATTTCAACTCTCATCATGGGTTCAAGTATAATAGCATGTGCATCAGCTTGTCTACAACCAGCTTTAAATCCCATAGAAGCAGCAAGTTTAAATGCCATTTCAGATGAATCTACATCATGGTAAGAACCATCATAAACAGTAACTCTAATATCAACTAGAGGATAACCCGCTAAAATTCCACCAAGCATTGTTTCTTTACAGCCTTTTTCTACAGCAGGAATATATTCTTTTGGAATTGATCCACCTTTTACTTCATTAATAAATTCAAAACCTGCTTCATTTGTTTCTTCAGCACTCATAGGTTCAATCTTTAAGTAAACATGCCCATATTGACCTTTACCACCAGATTGTTTAGCATATTTATACTCTTGTTTAACAGAATTTTTAATTGTTTCTCTATAAGCAACTTGAGGAGCTCCTACTTCAGCTTCAACTGCAAATTCTCTTTTCATTCTATCTACAAGAATTTCAAGGTGCAACTCACCCATTCCTGAAATAATAGTTTGTCCAGATTCTTCATCTGTTTCAACTCTAAATGATGGATCTTCTTGTGCTAGTTTGCCTAAAGCAACACCCATTTTTTCTTGGTCAGCTTTAGTTTTAGGTTCAACAGCAACAGAGATAACCGGTTCTGGAAAATCCATTCTTTCTAAGATTACAGGATCTTTTTCACTCGCTAAAGTATCTCCTGTAATTGTACTTTTAAGACCTACAACTGCACCAATTTCACCTGCATAAAGTTCAGAAACTTCTTCTCTTTTAATAGCATGCATTTTAAGAAGTCTACCAATTCTTTCTTTTTTCATTTTAGTAGAGTTCATTACATAAGTACCTGAGCGTAAGACACCTCTATAAATTCTTGTAAATGTTAACTGACCAACAAAAGGATCTGTCATGATTTTAAATGCAAGTGCGGCAACTTCACCATCATCTGTTGAAGGAACGATAACTGCTTCACCATCTTGTGTTTCACCTTTAATATCTTCAACTTCTAATGGAGATGGTAAATACATAGCAACAGCATCAAGTAAAGTTTGAACACCTTTATTTTTAAAAGCAGTACCACAAGTCATAGGAGTTATTTGCATTGCTAAACAACCTTTTTTTAAACCAGCTACTATTTCATCTTCAGTTAATTCTTCACCTTCAAGGTATTTTTCCATAAGCTCATCAATTTGTTCTGCAGCAGCTTCAACCATCTTTTCTCTATACATTTCTGCTTGATCTTGTAAGTCTGCTGGAATTTCTTCAATGTGGTAATTTGAACCCATCTCTGCATCAGCATCCCAAACGATAGCTTTCATAGAAACTAAATCAATAACTCCAACGAAATTTTCTTCAGCTCCAATAGGAATTTGAATAGGTATAGGATTTGCTTTTAATCTTTCTGCAACTTGGTTTTCAACATTAAAGAAATCAGCCCCAGTTCTATCCATTTTATTAACAAAAATCATTCTAGGAACTCTATATTTGTTTGCTTGTCTCCAAACTGTTTCAGATTGTGGCTGAACCCCACCAACTGAACAGAATACTGCAACAGCACCATCAAGAACCCTCATAGATCTTTCAACTTCAATAGTAAAGTCAACATGTCCAGGAGTATCAATAATGTTAATCATTAAATCTTCATTTGTTTTAGGGTGTTTCCAATGACAAGTTGTAGCAGCTGAAGTAATTGTGATACCTCTTTCTTGCTCTTGTTCCATCCAGTCCATAGTTGCAGCACCATCATGTACTTCACCGATTTTATGTTCTACACCTGTATAGAATAAAATTCTTTCTGTTGTAGTTGTTTTACCAGCATCAATATGCGCAGCGATACCGATATTTCTTAGTCTATTAAGTGGAGTTTTTCTTGCCATCTTAAAATTTCCTTTGTTAAGTTAATTATATTTTTGTGATTGTATCTAAATTAAACTAAAAAAAAGGGGTGATAAACACCCCTTTTTTCTTATAGAAACTGAAAACTACAGTTTGATTACCATCTATAATGAGCAAAAGCTTTATTAGCCTCAGCCATTCTATGCATATCTTCTTTTTTCTTGAATGAGTTTCCTCTTTCATTAGCAGCTTCGAATAATTCATTAGCTAGTCTTTCAACAGATGTTCTTTCATTTCTTTTTCTAGAAATATCAACAATCCATCTAAGTGCTAATGTTTGTCTTCTTACAGGTCTAACTTCAACAGGAACCTGGTATGTAGCACCACCAACTCTTCTAGATTTTACTTCTAAAAGTGGTTTAACATTTTCTATTGCTTTTTCGAAAAGTTCAAAACCTGAATCTTCTCCTCTAGCATCTAGATTTATAATTGCACCATACATAATTTTTTGTGCGATAGATTTTTTACCATCAAGCATTACTGCATTGATAAACTTAGTGATCAATTTACTATTGTAAATAGGATCAGCCATTACTTCTCTTACGGGAGCTTTTCTTCTTCTCATTATCTAATCCTTCTAGTTATTTTTTTGGTTTTTTAGTACCGTATTTAGATCTTGCTACAGTTCTGTTTGCAACACCAGCAGTATCTAAAGCACCTCTAACGATGTGATATTTAACACCAGGTAAATCTTTAATTCTACCTCCTCTAACTAGAACAATTGAATGCTCTTGAAGATTATGACCTTCTCCACCAATGTAGGAAATAACTTCGTAACCACTTGTTAATCTAACTTTTGCAACTTTTCTTAAAGCCGAGTTAGGTTTCTTAGGTGTTGTTGTATATACTCTTGTACATACCCCTCTTCTTTGTGGGCATTTTTCTAAAGCAGGAGATTTTGATTTTTCAACTACTCTTTTACGCTCTTTTCTAATCAATTGATTAATTGTAGGCATTTTATTCCTTTATATAATTTGGTTTGAACTACAAAATTTAGTTCACGCTTCTCTTTTAAAATAACAATTGCTATTTTAGATACTACCTAATCTCGAAAAGAATAATATATTCTCGAAAATAGTTTCGGATTATACTGAAGTTTAACTTAAGATAAGTTGTATTGAGGAGATTTTTATCTATTTTTCTTTAGTTTTTTTTTCTACTGCTAGTGGTTTATCTTCAAATACACCCATAGCTAATAATATTTTTTGTTCAATTTCTTTTGCCAAAATTGGATTCTCTATAAGAAATACTTTAGAATTTTCTTTTCCTTGGCCTATTTTAGAATCACCGTAACTAAACCAAGCTCCCGCTTTGTCAATTACATCTAGTTTTACACCATAATCAATAAGTTCACCCATTTTACTTATACCTGCTCCGAACATAATATCAAATTCTACAACTTTAAAAGGAGGAGCGACTTTATTTTTTACAACTTTTACTTTTGTTCTATTTCCAATGACTTCTTCACCTTGTTTAAGTGATGCAATTCTTCTAATGTCAAGTCTTATTGAACTATAAAATTTTAAAGCATTTCCACCAGTTGTGGTTTCAGGACTTCCATATCCAGTCATACCTATTTTCATTCGAATTTGATTGATGAAAATTACTGTTGCATTCATTTTGTGCATAACTCCAGTAATCTTTCTTAATGCTTTACTCATAAGTCTGGCTTGAACACCTACTTGCATATCATCCATATCACCATCAATTTCTACTTTTGGAGTAAGTGCTGCAACTGAATCAATAACAATTAAATTTACAGCTCCACTTCTTATGAGAGTTTCAAGTATTTCTAATGCTTGTTCTCCATAATCTGGTTGAGAAACCAAAAGGTTATCAGTATCAACTCCAAGGTTTTTAGCATATGCAACATCTAGTGCATGTTCAGCATCTATAAATGCGCAAACTCCACCTGCTTTTTGACACTCTGCAATTGCATGTAATGTTAATGTAGTTTTACCAGAACTTTCAGGTCCATAGATTTCGACAACTCTTCCTTTTGGTAAGCCACCAATTCCAAGTGCTAAATCTAAACCTAGAGATCCTGTACTAATTGATTCAATTGGTTCAACTTCTTTATCGCCAAGTCTTATTAATGTCCCTTTTCCGAAAGCCTTGTCCATTTGTTTTATTGCAAGATCGAGTGCATTTTGTTGTTGTTCATTCATGTTTTTTCCTCAAGTATTTTTAATTATGTAAAAGTATAGCATCAATTTGGATTTTCCTCAAAAAATATTGCAATTTGTAATTATTTTCGTGATTTATATCCAACTTTTAAAATATTCTATTTGTTCTTCAGTTCTTTTTGTACTAGTTCCACCAAAAGAAGTTCTAGCATTCATAGAGTTTCTAAGGTTTAAATATGAAATTATTTCTTTATCAATATCTTTTATTTCATCATTTGCAGATCGTATCTCATTTATTGTTAATTCACTCATATCTTTGTTTAATGTGTTTGCTACAGCTACTACATCTTTTGTTATATAATAGGCAGTTCTAAAAGGTATATTCGATTTTTGAACTAAATAATCAGCTAAATCAGTAGCACTTAAATGTCCAATCTTACACGCTTTTTCCATTGTTTCAACGTTTATAATTAATGTTTCCATTACGGCCGTTAGAATATCAATAGATATCTCTGCTGTTTGTACACTATCAAATACGCTTTCTTTATCTTCTTGCGTATCTTTATTATAAGCTAATGGTAAACCTTTCATTACAGTTAATAAGCTAATCAGATTTCCATAAACTCGTCCCGTTTTCCCTCTTAATAATTCTGGTACATCAGGATTTTTCTTTTGAGGCATAATTGAACTTGTAGTAGCATATTCATCGCTCATTTTAACAAAACCAAATTCATAACTTGACCATAATATTAGCTCTTCACTTATTCTACTGATGTGCATCATTGACGTTGCAATATTAAATAATATTTCTAATGCAAAATCTCTATTACTACTTGTATCTAGGGCAGACATTGTAGGTGAATCAAATCCTAAAAGTTCAGATGTTTTAAATCTATCAATATTGTGAGGAGTTCCAGCAAGTGCTGCACTTCCTAATGGACAATTATTATTTCTTTGATACGAACTTTCAAATCTTTCATAGTCTCTTTTAAACATATTAGCATACGCTAGTAAATGATAAGCAAAATTTATAGGCTGTGCATGCTGAAGATGTGTCATACCAGGAATTAATGTTTGAGTATGCTTTGAAGCAATATCGATTAATGATTTTATAAGTGTTTTTAATTTTTTTTGCAGAAGAATATTTTTATCTTGCACATAAAGTGCAAAATCTGTTGCAACTTGATCATTTCTACTTCTTGCAGTATGTAGTCTACCAGCTGCACTACCTATGTACTCAGTTAGTTTACTTTCAATTGCCATATGAACATCTTCATGTTCTATTTTCCACTCAAACTTATCAGTTTCTATTTCTTCTTTTATACGAAGTAATCCTGCTTCTATTTTCTCCTGATCATCTATAGATATTATTCCTTGAATAGATAACATTTTACTATGCACAATGCTAGCTTTTATATCTTGAGCATACAACTCTTTGTCAAATAGGATTGAAGCGTTAAATTGATCTAGTAAGTTTGAATTTGTATTTTTTAAAATTTGTTGATTTGACATAAATTTCCTATTATATTTTATTTATATGTTTATCCATTTGAGGGTAAGCGTTACTTATACCCTTTCATCAAATGTTACTTTTACTTTTTCTATTTTGAATAGTTTATAATATTTCCACCAATAACAAATGTAATTATTACGAAACAATAAGAATTAATAGCATATATAAAAAAGGGGATAGCATTTGCCATCCCCTTTTGTCGTTTTTTAGTTTAAATTAAACTGGTAAAACTCTAATGCTTTCGTCTACATTTTGTTTTAAAGTAGACTCAATAGCATATAAAGTACCTGTACTTCCTGATGAACAAGAACCACATGCACCTAAGTATCTAATATAAATATCATTATGAGGACTATTCTCTTTAATATCAATAATTTCCATATTACCACCATCCATAACTAGCATTGGTCTTATTTGTTCATCCAATACTGCATCAACTGCTTTTGTTTTTTGTTCTATCGTCATTTTATGAAATGGGTTGGCCCCATCTGTAACTAATTCATCTCTTTCCATATTTACTCCTATACTCGTATATAATTAATCATTGTATATTAACTTAATTAAGATAAAAAGTGTCTTATTTAGGATATTTAATTATTATTTGATATAATAATAAAATTTAATAAATAATGGGATCAAATGACAATTACAAAATATAATGCAAGTGGTAACACATTTGTGATATTTCATACAAATAAAAGAGAAGACTATAGCAGTTTAGCCATTAAGCTATGTAAAGAAGAGAGGGCCGATGGCTTAATAGTAGTGCTTCCTCATAATAGTTATGACTTTGAATGGTTATTTTATAATAATGATGGTTCTACGGCTTCAATGTGTGGCAATGGTACACGAGCTGTTGCACATTACGCATGTGAAAATAAGATATCAGATAGCTTTGTAAAATTTTTAACACGCGCAGGAGAAATTAACTGCAATGTTACTAATGATATTGTGGAAACAACTATGCCTAATCCTACTATTCTAAAAGAAGAATTTGAAGAATTTGGTTTCACTTGGTGGATGATAGATACAGGTGTTCCCCATCTTGTAACAATAGTAGAAGATTTAGATACATTTAATGTTGAGCTATGCTCCAAAATGAGATATAAATATAATGCTAATGTAAATTATGCAAAAATTGAAGACGAAATATTGAGAGTACGAACGTATGAAAGAGGAGTTGAAGCTGAAACATTAGCATGTGGTACAGGAATGACAGCATGTTTTTTAAGAGCTTTAAATTTAAATTTAATAACTAATGAAATTGGTGTTTATCCCAAAAGTGGTGAAAAGCTTATGCTGAAAAAAAATAAAATTGGTTTATATTTTAAAGGTCAGGTATCAAAAGAATACTCGAAAGAACTATAATGCAATATAGACGAACTATATGTATATTATTATTTATATTATTTTCAATTACGGGCTGTGGCCATTCTAAGGTAAAAGTATTAGAAGATGATTTTTTAGATACACAAGTAGGTAAAATTGAGAATCAAAAACTAATAATAATTATACCATATAAAGATAAACTCACTTCTGTAGTTAAAAAGAAACCACTTTCTCTAGTTAAAAAGAAACCACTTTCAGTAAGTGAAAAAAAACAAAGATTTATAGATATTCTTGTTCCTATTTCTACACTTGTTTTTAGACAATTAGAAGCACAATATAATAGTGTAAAATCTGATATAGAAAATGATATTAATCGTGAATATATTGAATTATTAAAAATAAAATATAAAGCGAAAACTGATATGACATTACTTCATGCATTAAAACCACATCCTATAAGTATTTTATTAGCACAAGCGGCTACTGAAAGTGCATGGTTAACTTCTAGATTTACAAAAGATGCATATAATATTTTTGGTGTATGGTCATTTAATAAAAATGAACCTCGAATAGCTGCCTCCGGATCGCGAGGTACA
>CAWVZX010000022.1:0-12724 GCA_963934755.1 uncultured Arcobacteraceae bacterium
GAGTAGAAATGATATAGCAATTATTCCTGCAAAGTTTAGGAACTATAAAACAGAAGCAAATGTAGTATATTATAATAATACATCTGATATAGAAAAAGAATATAAAATAAGTAGAGATGAAGTAAATTATAAAGAACCATTCTTAATGGATGCTATTTTGGCATTAGCAGTTAGTAAAATTATTACAAATAAGATTGATTATAATTTGATTAATAACTTTGTTCAAGATCCACATAAACTAGAAGAATTTAGAGATTTTAAGAATAGATTATGGGTAGATGATAGTAAAGCTACAAATGTTGATGCAACAATACAAGCATTAAAAATATATAAGAAAAAGAAAATATTTTTAATTTTAGGAGGGGATGATAAGAATGCAAATTTAACACCTTTATTTGAAGCAATGAAAGAATATAATATTTCCTTATATTTAATAGGACAAAATATAAACAAATTGTACCAATTATCAATTGAGCATAATATTAAATCTGTAAAATCATACAATTTAAAGGATGCCGTAAAAGCCATTATGAATACAGATAATTTTTGTATAAATAGTGTTTCTTTGCTGTCTCCATCTGCTGGATCATTAGATCAATTTAGTTCATATAAAGAAAGGGGAGAGAAGTTTAAAGAATTTGTATATTCTTCATTAAATTAAGAATAAATTAAGTACTGCTTGTATATAATTCCTGCACGAAAATAAACAGACGGCTCGATAGCTCAGTCGGTAGAGCAAAAGACTGAAAATCTTTGTGTCGACAGTTCGATTCTGTCTCGCGCCACCACTATTTATTTTTATAAAAGCTTCAGTAGCTCAGCTGGTAGAGCAGCTGATTTGTAATCAGCAGGTCGTAGGTTCGACTCCTATCTGAAGCTCCATGTTATTGTTACGTGATTATCAATACTTAGATAAATACACCAGTTTATATTGGGGAGGTTGGAGAGTGGTCAAATCCAGCGGATTGTAAATCCGCCGCCTACGGCTTCGAAGGTTCAAGTCCTTCTCTCCCCACCATTTAAATTGCGGGAGTAGCTCAGTTGGCTAGAGCCTCTGCCTTCCAAGCAGATTGTCGCGAGTTCGAGTCTCGTCTCCCGCTCCATTAGAAATTATACTGGAAGATAAGTTGTATCTTACATTCTGATAATTAAACAAGATACAATAATCTATTTTTTAAAATCCAATGTAATCATTACAGTTTTATTTTTAATTCAGGTTAATTATAATATAATTCGCCCACGTAGCTCAGGGGTAGAGCACTTCCTTGGTAAGGAAGAGGTCGTAAGTTCAAGTCTTATCGTAGGCTCCACTAATAAAACGGGTTAAATAAAACAATTTATCTCTTTGAATAGATTAGCTAAAGGCTTATCTACTCAGAGAGTAACAAAACTTTAAGGAAAAATTATGGCAAAAGCAAAATTCGAACGAACAAAACCGCATGTAAATATCGGTACTATTGGTCACGTAGATCATGGTAAAACTACATTAACAGCAGCAATCTCAGCAGTTTTAACAAATAAACTTGGTGGGGTAATGATGGATTACGATGCAATCGATAATGCACCAGAAGAAAGAGAAAGAGGTATCACTATTGCTACTTCTCACATTGAATATGAAACAGAAACAAGACATTATGCTCATGTTGATTGTCCAGGCCACGCCGATTATGTTAAAAATATGATTACAGGTGCTGCTCAAATGGATGGTGCTATCTTAGTTATTGCTGCTACAGATGGTCCTATGGCACAAACAAGAGAACATATCTTATTATCTAAACAAGTTGGTGTACCTTACATAGTTGTTTTTATGAATAAAGAAGATCAATTAGATGAAGAAGATAAAGAAGAAATGTTAGAATTAGTTGAAATGGAAATTAGAGAACTTCTTTCTGAGTATGAATTCCCAGGTGACGATACTCCAATTATTGCAGGTTCTGCATTTCAAGGTTTAGAAGAAGCTAAAGCTGGCACAGAGGGTATATGGACTGCAAAAATTATGGAATTAATGAATGCTGTTGATACTTATATTCCAACTCCTGTAAGAGAAACTGAAAAAGATTTCTTAATGCCAGTTGAAGATGTTTTCTCAATTGCTGGTAGAGGTACTGTTGTGACTGGTGCTATCTCACAAGGTACTATTAAAATTGGGCAAGAAGTAGAAATTGTTGGCCTAAGAGATACTCAAAAAACTACAGTTACGGGTATTGAAATGTTTAGAAAAGAAATGGAATTTGCAGAAGCTGGTGATAATGCTGGTCTTTTATTAAGAGGTGTTAAAAAAGATGATGTTGAAAGAGGACAAGTTCTTATTAAGCCAGGAACTATTACTCCACATACGGAATTTAGATGTGAAGCATATGTCCTTTCAAAAGAAGAAGGTGGTAGACATACTCCATTCTTTAGTGGTTACAGACCACAATTTTATGTAAGAACAACAGATGTTACTGGTTCTTGTGTACTTGCAGAAGGTGTTGAAATGGTTATGCCTGGAGATAATGTTGAAATGACAATTACTCTAGTATCTCCAGTTGCACTTGAAAAAGGTACAAAGTTTGCTATTAGAGAAGGTGGTAGAACTGTTGGTGCTGGTGTTGTTGCTGAGATAATTAAGTAGTCTGGGATGGGTGATAGAATCAAAATCGGATTAAAATGTGAAGAAACTGGTGACATTAACTACACTACTATGAAAAATCCAAAGACTCATAGTGAAAAATTTGAAGTTAAAAAATATAGTGCAAGACTGAAAAAACATACAATACATAAAGAGATTAAGCTAAAGTCTTAATCTTTTTATTTAAAAGAAAATTAATTACAATTTTCTTTTTTGTCTTCTAAATATAAAGGCCAATAGCTCCAATGGTAGAGCACCGGATTCCAAATCCGGGTGCTGTGGGTTCGAGTCCCTCTTGGCCTGCCATAAATAATATTAAGTACTAAGTGTTAAAAATTAATTTTAATTTTTAACACTTAATACTTTTAAATCAATAAGTAAGGTACTATCTTGAATAAATATATATCACATTATAAAAAAGCAAAAGATGAATTAGCTAAAGTTATTTTCCCCATAAAAGAACAAGTTAAAAGTGCTTATATTTCCGTTTTTGTTGTAGTGACGGTAATCTCACTATTTTTGGCACTTATTGATGCAATTATGTCAGTAAGTCTATCTACTATCATAAATTAGGAGAAAGAATGGCACATAATTGGTATGCAATACAAACACACACAGGTAGTGAATTAACAATAAAAAGAGCATTAGAGCAACTTTCAGAAGATTTACAAGATGCTAGAATTAATCGAGTTTTAGTTCCTACTGAAGATTTAATTGAAATTAAAAAAGGTAAAAAAATTATAATTGAAAAGCCTTTATATTCTGCATATGTTTTTGCAAACATTGATCTTGATACTGCATTGTGGCATGCAATACAGTCAATGCCAAAAGTAGGTAGATTTATTGGTGAATCAAAAAAACCTTCTCCTTTGTCTGAAAAAGATATTAATCAAATTTTAGAAAAAGTTAATAATAGAGCTGCTGCTAAACCTAAAGTATCATTTGAAGTAGGTGAAATGTTAAGAATTACAGAAGGTTCATTCTCAAACTTTAATGGTATTGTGGAATCTTTTGATTTAAATTCTGGATTATTAAAATTAAATGTTTTGATTTTTGGAAGAAATACACCTGTTGAGATTTCATATACAAGTGTAGCAAGAGCAGAATAATATAAATAAATGGTGCTAAGTATTAAGATGAATTTATATTTATTTTAATACTTAGCATACTATGTTAAAAAGTAAATAAGCTTTATCTTATTTACTAACAAAAAAAGGAAAAAAAATGGCAAAAAAAGTAACTGGAATTCTAAAACTTCAAATACCTGCTGGTGCAGCTAACCCTTCACCCCCTGTTGGACCTGCATTAGGTCAAAGAGGTGTTAATATCATGGAATTTTGTAAAGCATTCAATGAAAAAACAAAACAACACGCAGGATTTAAAATCCCTGTTGAAATTACTGTATATGCAGATAAAAGTTTTACATTTATAACAAAACAACCACCAATGAGTGAATTAATTAAGAAAGCTGCTGGAATTAAAAAGGGATCTGATAATCCATTACAGAATAAAGTTGCAAAATTATCTAAAGAGCAAATTATGGAAATTGTTAGTAAGAAAATTGCTGATTTAAATACATCAGATGTTGAAGTAGCTGCTAGAATTGTAACAGGTTCTTGTAGAAGTATTGGTGTTGAAGTAGTATAATCTATTTTATACTGTAGCTAATAGCCAAAATACCACAAGGCTTAAAAAGTGGTAGCATAAATTTAAAATTGCGGAGAATTATTATGAGTAAAAGATACAAATCTTTATTAGAAAAAGTAGATAACACAACAGAATATACATTAGCAAATGCAGTTGCATTATTAAAAGAATTAAAATCAGCAAAATTTGATGAAACAGTTGATATTGCATTAAATTTAAATGTTGATCCAAGACATGCAGACCAAATGATTAGAGGTGCTGTTGTACTTCCACATGGTACTGGTAAAACTGTTAGAGTTGCAGTATTTGCTAAGGGTATTAAAATGGATGAAGCAAAAGCAGCTGGTGCTGACATTGTTGGTAATGATGATTTAGTTGCAGATATACAAGCTGGAAACATTAATTTTGATGTACTTATTGCTACACCAGATACAATGGGACTAGTTGGTAAAATTGGTAGAATACTTGGACCAAAAGGGTTAATGCCAAACCCTAAGACAGGTACTGTAACTATGGATGTAACTAAAGCAGTTACAGATTCAAAAGGTGGAAAAGTAACATATAGAGTTGATAAAAAAGGTAACATTCATGCGGGTGTTGGTAAAATTTCTTTTACAACAGAATCAATTATAGAAAATATTTCTACACTTATGTCAGCTATTAATAAAGCGAAACCATCAACTGCAAAAGGTAAGTTTGTAACAAAAGCAGCTCTATCTTTAACAATGTCACCATCTATTATAGTTGATGGTTCTGAGATGATGGATATTAAATAAAAACTTTGTTTTCGCGAAGTTTATCTTAAAAACTAAAGACAGCAGGTAAGATTAATTTCTTATAAAACCTGCCGAAGTTCTACTGTTTTAGAAAGGAGGAAAAATATGACTAGAATACAAAAAAACAAAATTATTGAATCTTTAACAACTCAATTTAAAAGTTCAGAAGCAATTGTTGCTGCTGATTATAGAGGTACATCTCATAAGAATTTAGAATCTCTAAGAGTTGCTGCTGCTGAATTTGATGCTACTGTTCAAGTTGCTAAGAATTCACTTGTTTCAATTGCACTTAAAAATGCAGGACATGAGCCTTTAGAATTACTAGGAACTAGTATCTTTATATGGTCTGATGATCAAATTTCAGCGTGTAAAGTTGCTGATAAATTCGCTACAGCTAATAAAGAAACATTCTCTATTAAATCTGCTATTATCGAGGGTAAAGCTAGTAGTGCTGCTACTGTTAATCAATTCGCTAAATTACCAGGCAGAGAAGAATTACTAGGAATGCTCGCATCTGTATGGATGGGACCTGTTAGAAACTTTACTGTTGGTCTTGATGCTCTTAGAATTAAAAAAGAAGAGGAAGCTGCTTAATATTAGCACTTCAATTATTGTTGTAGAATTATCTACGATTTAACAATTTATTATATAAATAAAAGGAAATAAAATGGCAATCTCTAAAGAAGATGTATTAGAATATATTTCAGGTTTAAGCGTATTAGAGCTTTCTGAATTAGTTAAAGAATTTGAAGAAAAATTTGGTGTATCTGCTACACCTGTTGCTGCTGCTGGTGGAGCAGTTGCTGCTGAAGCTGCTGAAGAGCAAACAGAATTCGATGTTATTATTAAAGATGCTGGAGCTAAAAAAATTAATGTTATTAAAGCTGTTAGAGCACTTACAGGTTTAGGACTAAAAGAAGCAAAAGCAATGGCTGAGGAAGTTGGAGCTGTCGTTAAAGCTGGAGTTTCTAAAGAAGATGCTGAAACTGCAAAAACAGAATTAGAAGCTGCTGGAGCTACAGTAGAAGTTAAATAATTAACTCTCTATTATAACCTCACAAATGACTAATGCTCTGTAGTAATACAGAGCATTAGTCATTTAAAGTGAATTTGCATTTTAATCTATGTCTGGTATTTGCTCGGATATAGGTTAGAATGTAATTCTATAGTTTTATTTTAAACTTTAAAGAATATTACAAGAAAGGCTCATATGTTAAATTCATTATACTCTGGAAATAGATTAAGAGTAGATTTCGGGAAAAATCCACAAAATATTGATATCCCAAATTTACTTCAGTTACAAGAAAGTAGTTACGATAACTTCCTAATGGTAGGTAGAGAAGATAGAACAGCTGCAGGGATTGAAAAAGTATTTAAATCGTCTTTCCCAATTCAAGACTCTCAAAATAGATTCACATTAGAGTATCTAAATAGTGAAGTTGGTAAGCCAAAATATACTGTTTCTGAAGCATTAGTAAGAGGATTGACTTTTTCTATACCTTTGAGAATCAATATTAGATTAACTTTATGGGATTTAGATGAAAAAACTGGTGAAAAAATTGGTGTGAAAGATATTAAAGAACAATCACTTTTCATAAGAGAAATCCCTTTAATGACAGATAGAATTTCATTTGTTGTAAATGGAGTAGAAAGAGTTGTTGTTAATCAATTACATAGGTCGCCTGGTGTTATTTTTAAAGAAGAAGAAGCTGCAACTGTTGCTAATAAATTAATCTATACAGGTCAAATTATTCCAGATCGTGGATCTTGGCTATATTTTGAATATGATACAAAAGATATTCTTTACGTAAGAATTAACAAAAGAAGAAAAGTACCAGTTACTATTATGTTAAGAGCTTTAGATTATTCAAAAGAAGAAATTATTAAATTATTTTATCCTATTGTTAATATTAAAGTAAAAAATAATAAATTTTTAACAAAATTCCTAGCAGAAAATTTTACTGGTAAAGTTGCATATGATTTGATTGATGATAAAGGTAATCTTATTATTGCTGCTGGAAAACGACTTACAACAAGAAAAGCGCATGCCCTTGCAGAGGGTGGTTTAAAATTTGTTGAATATCCAGTTGAATTATTAATGGAAAGACACACATCTTCAACTATATTTGATCCTGAATCAGGAGAAGTATTATTTGATGCTTTAACTAATCTTGATGATTTAAAATTAAAAAAACTACTTGATTTTGGTTTTGATTCATTTGATATTGCAAATGATTTAGCAGAAGGTATTGATGATTCTATAATCAATGCATTTAAAGCGGATGCTGAATCTATCAAATTATTAAAACAAATAGAGCAAATAGATGATGAAAACGATCTTTGTGCTATTAGAATATATAAAGTTATGAGACCAGGTGAGCCTGTAACTAAAGAAGCAGCTAGAGATTTTATTAAAAAATTATTTTTTGATCCTGAAAGATATGATTTAACTAAAGTCGGTAGAATGAAAATGAACCATAAACTTGGTATTCAAGTCCCCGAATATGTTACAGTATTAACGCATGAAGACATAATTAAAACTATTAAATATCTTATTAAAGTTAAAGCAGGTCATGGTCATGTTGATGATAGAGATCATTTAGGTAATAGAAGAATTAGATCAATTGGTGAGTTATTATCAAATGAACTTCATGCTGGATTAATTAAAATGCAAAAAGCTATTAGAGATAAAATGACTACATTAAGTGGCACATTAGAAGACTTAATGCCTCATGATTTAATTAACTCAAAAATGATTACATCAACAATAACAGAATTTTTTACTTCTGGCCAACTTTCTCAATTTATGGATCAAACCAATCCATTATCAGAAGTTACTCACAAAAGAAGACTTTCTGCACTTGGTGAAGGTGGTCTTGTGAAAGAAAGAGCTGGTTTTGAAGTAAGAGATGTTCATCCAACTCATTATGGTAGAATTTGTCCAGTTGAAACTCCAGAGGGTCAAAATATTGGTCTTATTAATACATTATCAACATTTGCAAAAGTAAATAAATTGGGTTTTATTGAAACTCCATATAAAAAAGTTATTGATTGTATTGTTACAGATGAAATACAATATTTAACCGCAACACAAGAAGAGGGTAAAGTAATTGCTCCTGGTTCAACTAAGCTAAGCAAAGATGGTAAAATTGCTGAAGTTTTAACTGAAGCAAGATTAGATGGTGAAATTATGCTTATTGAGTCTGCAAAAGTAGAACTTATAGATATTTCATCTGCTATGGTTATGGGTGTAGCTGCTTCATTAATTCCATTTTTGGAACATGATGATGCGAATAGAGCCTTAATGGGATCAAATATGATGAGACAAGCAGTTCCATTATTAAATCCAAGTGCACCTTTTGTCGGTACAGGTTTAGAGAAAACTGTTGCAAGAGATTCATGGGCTAGTATTAAAGCTAGTAGGGCTGGTGTTGTTGAAAAAGCTGATGCAAAAAATATATTTATTAAAGGTGAAGATGATAATGGTGCTTTTATTGATCATTATTTATTAAGTAAAAATTCAAGAACAAATAATAATACTACTTTTGGTCAAAAATGTAGTGTCTTCACAGGTCAAGTAATCACTGAAGGTCAGGTAATTGCAGATGGTCCTTCTATGGATAAAGGTGAATTAGCTATTGGTGTTAATGCCACAGTTGCATTTATGCCTTGGAATGGTTACAACTATGAGGATGCCATAGTTCTTTCTCAAAAATTAATTAAAGATGATGCATTTACTTCTGTGCATATTTATGAAAAAGAAGTAGAAGCTAGAGAACTTAAGCATGGTAATGAAGAGATAACTAAAGATTTACCAGGTATAAAATCTGAGAATATTGATCATCTTGATGAAAGTGGTATCGTTAAAATCGGTACACATTTAAAACCAGGTATGATTATGGTTGGAAAAGTTACGCCAAAAGGTGAAATCAAACCAACTCCAGAAGAAAGACTATTAAGAGCTATATTTGGTGAAAAAGCTGGACATGTTATTAATAAATCTTTATATTGTTCAGCATCTATTGATGGTGTAGTTGTAGATGTTAAAGTATTTACAAAAAAAGGTTATGAAAAAGATGAAAGAGCAGTTGCGACAATTGAAGCTGAAAAATCTTCTCTTGATGTAGAACACCATGATAAACTTTTGATGTTAGATAGAGAAGAAAACCTTAAAATTAATAATCTTATTTCTAGGAGTGTACTAGAACTAGATGTTGAAGTTGGTGATAAGTTATTTAATAAGGGCGATAAATTAACAACTGGAGATTTAGAAAATATTAATAGATTTGCAATGAAAAAAGTAATTGCTTCATTTGGTAAAGATGTTGCAAAATCATATAATGATATTAAAGACCATTTTATTAAAGACAAGGCTGTATTACGAGAAAATCACGAAGAAAAATTAACTATTTTAGAACATGATGATATTTTACCAAATGGCGTTATTAAGCAAGTAAAAGTTTATATTGCAACGAAAAGAAAAATTAAAGTTGGTGATAAAATGGCTGGACGACATGGTAATAAAGGTATTGTTTCTAATATCGTACCAGAAGTTGATATGCCTTATTTAGAAGATGGGTCTACTGTTGATATTATTTTAAATCCTCTTGGGGTTCCATCGAGAATGAATATTGGACAGATTCTTGAAGTTCATCTAGGATATGCAGGTAAAAAACTTGGAGCACAAATTCAATCAATGTTTGATGAAAAAAAAGAAACATTCCTAAAAGATCTTAGAGCTAAGATGATTGAAATTGCTGATATATCTAAGCTCATGAATGCTAAAGAATTATTAACTTCAATGTGTGATGAAGACTTAGTGGCTTATGGTAGAGATTGGACAAAAGGCGTTAGGTTTGCTACTCCTGTATTTGATGGAGCTAAACAAGCAGAATTTGATAAATTATTTAAATTAGCTAACATGGAAATTGATGGAAAAGTTATATTACATGATGGTATGACTGGACAAAAAATGGCGGAAAGAGTTAATGTTGGCGTAATGTATATGTTGAAACTACATCACCTTGTTGACGAAAAAGTACATGCTAGGTCTACTGGACCTTATTCTTTAGTAACGCAACAACCAGTAGGCGGAAAAGCACTATTTGGTGGACAAAGATTTGGAGAGATGGAAGTTTGGGCTTTAGAAGCTTATGGAGCAACTGCAGTTCTAAAAGAAATGCTCACAACAAAATCAGATGATGTTGAGGGTAGAACAAGAGCATATAAAGCAATTGCAAATGGAGAGAATGTACCAAAATCTGGTGTACCAGAAACATTCTTTGTATTAACAAAAGAACTTCAAGCCCTCGGACTTGATGTTGAAATTTTTGAAGAGGTAAATGCAGATGAGCAATAACGAAAAAGTGTTAAAACCAATAGAGATACAAGAGTTAGAAAAACCAACAGATTTTTCAGCATTTCAATTAAAAATTGCAAGTCCTGAAAAGATATTATCTTGGTCATCTGGGGAAGTTAAAAAACCAGAGACTATTAACTATAGAACTTTAAAACCAGAAAGAGATGGTCTTTTTTGTGCTAAAATATTTGGGCCAATCAAAGATTATGAATGTATTTGTGGTAAATATAAAAAGATGAGATATAAAGGTATTGTTTGTGAAAAATGTGGTGTTGAAGTAACATCATCAAAAGTTAGACGACATAGAATGGGTCACATTGACTTAGTTGCTCCTGTTGCTCATATTTGGATGGTTAGTTCCCTTCCTTCGAGAGTTGGTACACTTTTAGGTGTTAAACTTAAAGATTTAGAAAGAGTATTATATTATGAAGCATATATTGTAAGTAATCCAGGAGAAGCTTTTTATGATTCAGATAGCACCAAAGCTGTTCAAAAGTTTGATATTTTAAATGAAGAACAATATAGAAGTATTGAAGAAAATTATGAGCACACTGGTTTTGAAGCAAATATGGGTGGACAAATTGTTCAAAATTTACTTAAAAGTTTAGATTTAGTTGAGTTACTACATACATTAAAAGATGCCATGGAAGCAACAAAATCTGAAGCTAAAAAGAAAACACTTGTTAAAAGATTAAAAGTTGTTGAAAACTTTATAAATTCAGGAAATAGACCAGAATGGATGATGCTAACTGTTTTGCCAGTACTTCCTCCTGATTTAAGACCTCTTGTTGCTCTTGATGGTGGTAAATTTGCTGTTTCTGATGTAAATGATTTATATAGAAGAGTTATAAATAGAAATAATAGACTTAAAAGATTAACAGAACTTGATGCTCCAGAAATTATTATTAGAAATGAAATGAGAATGCTTCAAGAAGCAGTTGATGCTTTATTTGATAATGCTAAAACTGCAAATGCTGTTAAGGGAGCAAATAAAAGACCATTAAAATCTTTATCTGAAATTATTAAAGGTAAGCAAGGTAGATTTAGACAAAATTTACTTGGTAAACGTGTGGATTTTTCAGGAAGATCTGTAATTGTTGTTGGACCTAATCTTAAAATGGATCAATTTGGAATACCAAAGAAAATGGCTTTAGAGTTATTTAAGCCACATTTGATGGCTAAACTTGAAGAACGTGGGTACTCAACTACCTTAAAAGCTGCAAAAAGATTAATAGAATCCGAAACAAATGAAGTGTGGGAATGTCTTGCCGAAATTGTTGAAGACTATCCAGTTTTATTAAATAGAGCTCCAACTCTTCATAAACTTTCAATTCAGGCATTCCATCCAATCTTAATTGATGGTAAAGCTATACAGTTACATCCATTGGTGTGTTCAGCATTTAATGCCGATTTTGATGGTGACCAAATGGCGGTTCATGTACCTTTATCACAAGAAGCTATTGCTGAAGCAAAAGTTCTTATGATGAGCTCAATGAATATTCTTTTACCTGCATCTGGTCGAGCAATAGCAGTACCTTCACAAGATATGATTCTTGGTATTTATTATGTTTCTTTAGAAAAAAATGGTGTTATAGGTGAGCATAAATTATTTGCAAACTTAAATGAGGTTATGATTGCTTTAGAATTAAATAAAGTTGATATTCATGCAAAAATTAGAACAGTAATTGATGGTCAATTAATCTCAACAACAGCGGGTAGATTAATTATTCATGATATTTTACCTGATTTTGTACCAGTAAATTATTGGAATAAGATTTTAAAGAAAAAAGACATTGGTAATTTAGTTGATTACATTTATAAATATGGTGGATATAGCGTTACACCTAAATTCCTTGATAATTTAAAAAATCTTGGTTTTAAATATGCAACTTTTGCTGGAGTTTCTATATCCATAGATGATATTAGAATCCCTGATTCTAAGACTGGTTTAGTTGCCTTATCAAAAAAAGAAGTTATCGAAGTGCAAAAACAATTTAACCAAGGCTTATTAACAGAACAAGAAAGATACAATAAAATTATTGATATTTGGACTGCATTGAATAATAAACTTGGTTCAGAAATGATGGATTTAGTTAAAGCTGATAAAGATGGATTTAATTCTATTTATATGATGGCTGATTCAGGTGCTCGTGGTAGTTCTGCTCAGATTAGACAGCTTGCTGGTATGAGAGGTCTTATGGCTAAACCAGATGGTTCTATTATAGAAACACCAATTCTGTCTAACTTTAGAGAAGGTCTTAATGTTTTAGAGTACTTTATTTCTACTCATGGTGCCAGAAAAGGTCTTGCGGATTCTGCTTTAAAAACAGC